>NZ_JAGHWR010000113.1:0-8994 GCF_017746155.1 Xanthomonas sp. D-36-1 | reverse complement strand
GCACGACCTGCTCCATCTCGGCCAAAAAGATCTCGCGCCGGGTCTGCTTGCGCTTGCCCAGGCCCTCAGCATCACCGAATGTCAGCTGCATGGATGATTCTTAACTCTGTGGCAATAGTGTCGCGCATCTGCTGTGCTTTGTTCAGAGGTTCCCTGATTCCAGCTAACACAACCCATTGATTTCCCAATCAATCCCCGCTAACACATTGATTTCTAAACGTCGACTTTTAGGACTCGGCGGGCGGGAGCCTGCTGGCGTGATTGCTAGCATCCGTAGGGGCCTTATCGCTGGCAACTAACAGGTCGGCCCATCAGTTCGCCGTGATCGGTCATTGCCACTGACACGTGACGCTTCGTCGTCAACGGTATGGCACCTATGCTGGCTGGTGATCGCGTAGACTTGCGCGTAGCCGTGACCGGCACGCGGCATGTGTGCCCGGCGACCAACTCTCACGACTGCTATCGCACGGTCGACTGGCGATGGCGGCCAAATACGGCACGCCTTTCGGACTCCTTTATCGATCCATCCATGGGGATCGTGCGCGACTCTGAGGCGCGCGTACCCAGCCCGACCTAGAACGAATCAAAGCTGGGTTCGCATCGGTGCGGGCGGCGAGCGTAACGACCTTTTGCTAGATGCAATACGCAGGAAATGCGGGCGTGCTGCATTACTCATTCTTCGTGGTATGTGTCAGCCGGATGCGTTGGACTACATGGGTCTCCAACTTCCAGGCAGCACGCCATGCGCAACCTCTACATTGTTTTCGGACACGCGCTGTTCGGACTGGCGATGCTGGTTCCGGGGAGTTCCGAGGCTCAAGAAGTCTGGGTAATCACTGACTCCAAGCACTCTGTGACTGGCAACGCGACCGTCGACCGACGCATAGAGTTAGACAAAGCCCAGCAGCTTGAAATCGAGTTGTCAGAGCAGCTTCCAAGCGCCCCCCAGCGTGCCGCTGCGCTGGTACAGCAGCGCTTAGAACGCGGTGGCCAAGCCCTGCAACAACGCCTTCGTAGTGCTTACCAAGACGTTACCGACGCCTGGAGTTTGGGCATCGCCACGCTCCCAGCGGTTGTTGTGGACCAGAGTTATGTGGTGTACGGGGAGCCTAACCTGGACAAGGCACTTGCGCGCGTAGCGCAATACCGCAGGAAAACTCCATGATGGCTCGTGTTCCACGTCGCTTACGAGTGGGTGCCGCTGCGGCGCTGCTGTGCGGTGCTACGTCGAGCTTCGCTCTGAATACGGCCAGCATCGTGTCATCAACGCTTTCGCCAGACTGCCTGGAGTATCGGGTGGTGGGCATTTGCTATTGGCTTTATTGCACGTTGACGGGGTGCACGGTTCGCACCTCAATCAAAGTACGTCATTACGTTCCAGATGCTGTGGTCTCCAGCTATTCCAACGTTGGTGAAAATCCCTGGGTTGAAGTGCGTGCGATGAGTAAGCCCAACGCGACTGCTCGCTCTGGAGGCGATGGAACAACTAGTCATGACAACGAAAACAACCTGATCAAGTTCAAAAACGCGGATGTGATCGGCCACCCCGGTGGGCAGGTTTTCAGTCAATTCGCCAGCGCATCGGGTTACGCGTGCGAAGGTGCTGGTACTGCTTTCATGCCCTACTTGCTCAGCACCTTGGATACGATTGCATGGCGCTACAACTTGCCAGAAGTCGTTTACCCCGAAGCGCTCATCCCTGGCATGCGAGAGATAGGCTCTCGTACTGGCATGAATCTGTGGGGCGCCGTATACCCCCGCGGAGGATTTCTGCATCAGACCGATGACCACAAGGCCGGCGCTGTGGTTGCGCAGCGCGCAGGCGACATAGTGACGCGTCGAGGCCAACTTCACGTCTATCAGCCCCTGCTCGCCAGTAGTCGCGATGGTTATTGGCCGGCTGGCGCGCTGGTAGAAAGCGATGCCTCAACAGGTAAGTGGCAGCAGCTCACACCGCGCCTGTCCTCCACCTGTGCGGTATTCCCCCAAAGCGGTTTCCTGCCTCAGGCAGCGCAGGGCGACTACGCGTGGGCTTTATGGCGCCCTTACAGCTGCTGCCAGCGTCAAGGTCAGGTCTTCCTGGGCAGCGTCGATTTCAACTGAGGACACATGCATGAACTCTTCTGATGACACTTCTCCTCCTGATCGTCGCGGACAAGGGCATTGGCGCCTCGCTTTGCTGGCGTCTGCGCTTGGCCTCGCAAGCGGATTCGTCTGGGCTCAGAGCGGTGGCTTCCAGAACAGTGGAAGCGTCATCGGCGATGAGGTCATGTATTCAATCGGCGGCGGCAACGCCGTATCCATGAGCGGCGCTGCGGGTATGCGCTCGATCGGCGTTGGCGCTGGCTGGAACAGCAATCTGGTCTGTGGGGATATGAATATCAGCACGACGATTCAGAACCAGCTCAACGGGCTGACGAATGGATTTCAGAACATCATGGGTAACGTGATTCAGAGCGCGACGAGTGCCGTCGCGTCACTGCCCGCTTTGATCATCCAGCGCGCAGACCCTGGACTGTACAACCTGTTGACCAATGGCGTGCTGCAGGCCCGCCTGGACTTTGACCGTTCCAAGCTCACCTGTCGCGCCATGGCCGAGCGGATGGCCCAGACGGCGGGTGGCCAACTCGGCTGGAACCAGATAGCAGAGGGCATGGCTCTTCGCCAGGCTGTGACAAGTACCGATGCAGTGTCCGCTATCGAGCAGGCCGAAACAACGCGTGGCAATGACGGTGTTCCTTGGGTCGGCGGCAATAACGCTGGTGGTGCGGGTCAGTCCTCGATCAAAGTGGTCGCCGATGTGACCCGTGCGGGCTACAACCTGGTCAATGGGCGCAGCGTCACCGACACCTCTTCGATAGATGCGACTAGCTGCAACAGCCTGGCTTGCCAAACATGGTCCACTCCTCAGGCCGCAATCGATTGGGCGACCCGTGTATTGGGTGAACAGGAGCAGCGTACTTGCGAAGACTGTACCAAGACTCAAACCATGCCTGGTGTGGGCTTGACGCCACTTATCCAGGAAGAATACGACGCCAAGTTGCAGTCCCTGCAGGAGCTGATCGACGGAACCCGCAGTACTACTTTCGAAAATTTGCGCGCGGCAGGCAGTACGTCGTTGCCGATCACCCGAGGTGTGATTGAAGCGCTGCGAGATGAACCGGACCAGGACATGCTCGCGCGTCGACTGGCCTCAGAGGTGGCTCTGTCTTCTGTGTTAGAGAAGGCCTTGTTGTTGCAGCGCACGCTGCTGACAGGGCAGAAAGAGCCCAATGTTTCAGCCAATCAGCTTGCGGTGGAGGCTATCAACCACGAGAGCAATACGCTGGATCGTGAGATCCAGAATTTGAAGACCGAACTTGAACTACGCCGCGAGCTCGCGAACAACTCGCCCATGGCGATCATTCAGCGCCACGGTACCAGGGCATCGGGTTCGCGTGGGATCTACGAGGGTGATCCCGTCCCTGACCGCCTCGACCAATTGCAGCGGCCATCGTCAGGGCGGGCCCAATGAGTTTCGAGTGGCTGCGCTTTCGCTGGCTTTTCAATCGGAAGACGGCACATGTGCTGCTATGGACCATGGTCCTGCTCACTTTGGCGTTGGTAGCCAACGTGGTCGGTATCTATCTCGTGGGCAGCGTCGCCGCTTGGCAGCACTGGATGGCTACTGCTTCTGGATACTTTTTGATGTGGCGGCTGGCTCTCTATGCGGCTACGGCCCGCGGCTGGCTTTGGATGCGCCGTCGGCTGCTCGCTCGCGAGCCAGACTCCGAAGCGCGTTACCGGCTGATCCGCACCGAAGTCGCCGGCGTTGCAGCCATCGTCGCCCTGGAAATCGTTTTATTGCTTCAGTCGTAATTGGAGATCCAGCCGATGACACTTTTCACGACTGACTACCTTGAGTACTACCTCACCCTGGTAGGCTGGATCGTCAACAATGGAATCTGGGCTGTGCTGGTTTCCAGTGGTGTGTTTGCAATTCCGTTCTTGACCATCATTGTCCAAGAATGGCTAAAGGCGAAGGCCGAAGGGGCTGATGAAGGCAACAAGGGCGTCCTATCTTCGGTGCGCATCGAGAACCGGGTATGGGTTGCCATCGTCGTGGTGATGTTCGCCGGCATTCCATTTATCGACGTCGACCTCAACACCATCAAGTATGACCAAACACGTTCGACGCAGTGTCAGGTCAACATGCTCGAACCCGCAGCAACCGGTTGGTCGCAATCTTTCAGCACGCTCAACAATCAGAGTGCCAAGTTGCCGGTCTGGTGGGCTTTCGTACACGCAGTATCGCGCGCAATCACCGGAGCTTCAGTCGCTGCAATTCCATGCGGTACCGACGTGCGCCAGATTCGAATGGATATCAACGCCACGCGCATTGACGATCCGGTCCTGGCTCAGGAAGTTGCTGACTTCACGCACGATTGTTACGGGCCGGCGCGTGCCAAGTTGTTCATGAACCGCCCGCAGCTCGATGACACGCAAATGCATGATGTGTCTTGGATCGGCTCATCGTATTTCGTTGATACCAGCGGTTTCTACGACACCTATCACGCCAAGACTCCGCGAGACGGCTGGGCTTACGAGAGCAACCGGGATGCGGGGCTTACGCAGGTGCCCAGCGGCGCGGGCTATCCGACATGTCGCCAGTGGTGGAGCGATAGCAGCAACGGATTACGCGCTCGATTGCTGTCCCAAGTCGATCCAGGCTTGCTCAATCGGGTGGCTGGTTGGGCAGGCTTTTTGAGCCGCCAGGAGGTTGATGACTCGGTGATTCGAGCGATTGCTTCACCACGTCAGCAGAAGCTCAATCAGGGCTCGGTCTACACCGATTATGGTGGTCAGATTGACAAGACACTGCCCAACGTCGTCAACCGTGCAGCCAGCGATGTTGGCCTTGCGGTCGGTTCGCTTGCAGCTTTCCCGGCAATGGATGTGGTGCGCCAGGCTCTGCCGATGGTGCTGTCGCTGCTGAAGATGGCCTTGGTGATCTGCATACCGCTGGTTTTAGTGGTGGGGACTTACGACCTGAAAACATTGGTGACTGTCAGCATCGTGCAGTTCGCATTGTTCTTCGTGGATTTCTGGTTCCAGCTCGCACGTTGGATCGACAGCACCATTCTGGACGCGCTTTATGGGTGGGGATTCGGCTACAACCGGCCGCATGCAAACTTTGACCCGCTAGCAGGCCTGAACAATGCGTTTGGCGACCTGCTGCTGATGTTTGTGATGGGGACGATGTTTCTGGTCCTGCCAACATTTTGGGTTGCTGCACTGGGTTGGGTCGGAGTACGAGCAGGAGTGATAGCTCAAAACCTCGCCACAGGTAGCAAGGATGCAAGGGACGCTGCAGCATCGGGCACCAACAAACTGATCCGCTGATCCCGGATGCGGCCTGCCCCTAGTTATCGTAGGGACTATTGGGGTCGTGCGGGTCAAGTCGATGGCCTTCGGAGGAATAGAGCCCGAATCCTGCCTCTCCGTGCCGCATTTCCTCGCGCGGCTCTAGCGAGTCATCGGGGCCGTAGGCTCGCCCCGCAAGTCCACGAGCAAGTAGCACCGCAAACGCTAACAACAGCGTGAGCCAGAATGCGGTGTAGAGCAGTACAGCCACTGCCGCGGCCTTCACAAACCAAAACAAGACTGCCGCTAAACCGATTGAAATGCCCTTGGATGAGAGCGATATCGTGAGTCTCCGCTCGACCTGGACATATGAGCGCCAGGCTTTGCCAAGCCAGCGACCTATCTTCTCCGGATTGCTGCTTTGAGGGTTCGTCTTCATGGCTATCACCTATCTCGTGGCGATATGTCTACGGTCCAGTTTGCCTTTTCCCGGGCATGGGGGCCAACAATGAGTTTTCGTCGGCACATGAGTCAGTTGGTTAGGCAATGCATGCTGGCCAAGTATGATTAGATCTATGCGTAAAATTCAACTATGAGGCTATTTTTTCTCCCAATGATGTGTTTTGGGATGACAGCTGATTAGATTGTGTTTTACATTTAACATATGAGTAGAACTATACGACATCAGCTAATCAAGCGCCTCCAGGCTGAGCTACCGCGTGGTGCGCCGTTCGGTCTATCTACGCTCGAATCATTTGGCGTGTCACCACAGCTGGCTGCCCGCTACGTGGAGGGAGGCTGGCTAGTACGCCTCGCCCATGGCGTCTACGCATTCCCGAACGACGACTTCGATGTCACTGGCGCGCTTCGCTTCCTTCAAGTGCATGTGGCTGGCCTGCACGTCGGAGGGAAAAGCGCGTTGGCGCTTCAGGGGGTCCGCCACAACCTGGGGTCATGGGACATCCTCGTTCTTTGGGGCGATGTCCGTTTCGTCATACCGACCTGGTTCTCCGAGCGTTTTCCGGCGCGGTACGTCGGGGCCAAGCTCTTCGACTGGCCAGACGATACTCTCGCCGGAAAGACCCTGCATACTCCCCCAGGGCAGCCCCAGGGCCTGCAGGTAGCTGTGCCAGAGCGAGCCGTTCTGGAGCTGCTCTATGACGCCGGCACGAGGCAAAGCCTCGAAGAGTGCCGCAATATTTTTGATGGCCTTCGATCACCGCGCAAGGATCTGCTTGGACAGTTGCTTTCCTGCTGTACCAGTGTAAAAGCCGTGCGATTGTTTCTGACATGGGCACGCGAGTCAGGGGTTGTCGATGTTGACCTATTGCTTGAGCACAACCAGGTCAGAACCGGAAGCAGCAGGCGCTGGATGAGCCGACTGGACGATGGCACCTTGCTGAGCCTAAACCCTCATGGATAAGCACTACGCTGACACCGTTCGACTTCTGCTGGACATTGCTCCTGCTGTATTTGCCAATGACATCTTCGCCATGAAAGGCGGCACTGCCATCAACCTGTTTGTACAGGATATGCCGCGCCTTTCTGTGGACATCGATGTGGTGTACCTGCCCTGGCAAGTTCCCCGTGATCAAGCACTTCAAGCAATCAATCAAGAACTGGCTGCGATCGCAGAGCGCGTTGCACCGATGGGTGTGCAAACACGACTGATACACAGCAAAGATCTGGGCGACACGAAGCTGATTGCTGAGAATGACAGCACTCAAGTAAAGGTTGAGGTCAACGTGGTGTTTCGCGGATCCGTCCTTCCGATCACCCGACTGCCATTGAGTGCCAGGACGCGCGATCTTTTCGGAGTCGAGTTCGACGTCCCCACCCTGGCCCCGGATGAGCTTTATGCAGGGAAGTTGGTAGCCGCGATGGATCGTCAACATCCGCGTGATCTGTTCGACACGTGGCAAATGTATGAAACGGTCGGCATCACCGATGAGATGGTCGAGTGCTTCGTGGTCTATCTGGCAGGCCACAACCGTCCTACGCACGAAGTACTGTTCGGCAATGACAAAGACATCGCCGGGGAGTACGAGCGCGCCTTTCAGGGCATGACGGAAACACCTTGCCCGCTGGGTGTATTGCTGGAGACTCGTGCTCGGTTGCGGCAAGAATTGCCCGCACGCCTCTCTGAGGCCCACCGACGTTTCCTGAGTGGATTGGCGAGGGGAGAGCCAGAGTGGTCATTGCTGCAGTGCCCGCACGTCGATCAGTTGCCAGCATTACGTTGGAAGCTCACCAACATGAGCACTTTCAAGCAACGTCGGCCTACTGATTTCGCTGCTCAGGCCGACGTCCTGGATGCTGCGCTGGCTGCATCCAGGCCCTGAGATGTGGGGCTTGATCGCAGGCGTTCGATCAGGCTGGCAAGGACATGTCATCCTCATGCTCTGAAGGCGACTGCTGCGTGCGAGGATGGGTAATGTGCTCTAGCTCTTCAAAGCTCATGTCTCGAAGGCGATCCAGAAACGCGTGATATTCCTTGTCTCCGCCAGTCATGCGGGTTAACAGCGCGCACTGAAACATCAACGAGTCAAGAAAGATGCGTTGATCTTTTAACCCCTTAAATTCTGCCACACCCCGCATGATGAGCTCGCAAGACTTACTTGCTGGCACGGGAATTAAGCTGCTGTCATTCGGAAGGTTCATGTCGGCCCCCTTGGCCTTTGGTTCGCCAGTTGCTCTCAAAATTCGACTCGGAATCTGTGCCTAGGTACTGCGCTAACCGCTACGTATAACGACTGCATTACTCTCAAGAAATAGCCAGGCCTTCGACTGGCTGCTCTCCTGTGAACCAGCGCCAGGAACCTTTTGCCCCGGTCCTTTTGATTTGATACAGGGCTCGGTCAGCGCGCCGCAATAGTTCGTGCTTATCAGCAGCTTGATCGGGATAGAGGCAGGCGCCAATGCTGACGCCGACACTAAGTTTTAGGTTGTCCACCAGAAGCGGCGTATTCACCGACTCCAGTATGCGGCTGCAGACCATCTCGATATGAGACAGGTCACTTGGTGCAACAAGCAAGATACCGAACTCATCGCCACCGAGGCGGCATACCAAGTCTGTCTCTCGCACAGCCCCTTTCAGTCGCTCTGCGATGATCTGAAGCACGGTGTCACCTACCGCGTGCCCATAGGAGTCATTGATGGGTTTGAAGTGATCAAGATCCAGCATGAGGAATGCAAGTCGACGCTGCGGATCTTCGGAGACCTCCGCATGCCAACGCTCGCGTAGGCCACGCCGATTGGAAACACCAGTCAGATCGTCTCGATAGATAAGCTCCAAAAGCTGTCGGCGATTGGACTGCACAGCAGAAAAGTCTTTGAAGATCGCTACCGCCAGCTTTTCGTCGTGAAGTATCAAACCCGAGTGCAACACCGTGCGGATTGACCCTCCGCTGGTTACGACATCAATCTCCATATCACCGGTCCCAACAGGATGTGCCGAGTGATGCAGTTCGATGTCTAGCCAGCGCTTGCGTACCATTTCGCGCTGCCGTTCATGAAGATTGAGGCTGTCCACGAATTGATCGACTGTACGGAATTGGCTGGCGTCGTGGCCGAATAGACGAACGAACGCCTCATTGCAGTACTGAATTTTTCCATCAGGAAAGCGGGCCAAGGTAATCCCCCCGCCCATTA
>NZ_JAGHWR010000112.1:0-24950 GCF_017746155.1 Xanthomonas sp. D-36-1 | reverse complement strand
GGCGATGGGGAGCGTGCGTCTGTGAACCGGGAAATTCCCGCGGAAAGCGCCAGAAATGGCGAAATTCCGAAGTTCCAAAAGCCACTCTTCGGAACGACGCCACCTTCCGCCCTGTCAGGTCTCGTTGTTCAGACCTTCCCTAACGCCTGAATTAAGCCGAGCTTTGAAGCGGCGTCGGCTTGAATGAGCTGTAAGGCCGACGGGCCGTGAGACACAAACTCCAACGGCTCGCGTCGCAAGGACCATTCTGGCAGGTAGATACGACCGAACGGCGGCGACAACAACATGACGCCAGGCTCCTCGACGCCGATTGCCTGCATCTCCGACGGCATAAGGACTACCAACTCAACGGTGCCGGGTGTCTGGCCGTTCTCCAAGAGGACGGAGTCTCCGGCCTTGATTGGCGATCCGTCTGCGTAAGTAAACATGTTCTTTCCACAACGGCCTAACTACTATTGGACCGCCTAAGCGGTGCTGCGCGAAGTATCGACTAAGGTCGGATATCTGGGAAGGGAAAATTCCTATTTCGTAACAGTGGCTCGCCCAATAGCAACCGGCGTTCTCGGCATTGTTGCTGGTTGCGTTATCCGACGTTTGAGCAGGCGAATGAGTTACACCCGTGGCGATGCAGGCGTAATGACGTCCCTGACCCCAAGCTGTTGGATCAGGTCCGTGGTCGGCTGCGACTTCATCATTACTGTCTGCGGACCGAGCAGGCGTATGTGAGCTGGATTCGGCGCTTCATTCTGGCAAATGGCCAACGGCATCCAGGACAGATGGGGCACGTAGAGGGCGAGGCGTTTCTCACCGAATTGGCGACGCGGGGCCAGGTGTCTGCCGGCACGCAGGAGGTCGCGCGCTTGCTGACGATGCTGGAGGGGACTTGTCGGCTGGTGGCGGGGCTGCTGTATGGCAGGGGATGCGGTTGCTGGAATGCCTGCGCTTGCGGACCAAGGAGATGGACGTGGACCGCGGCGAAATTGTGGTGCGCGACGGCTGGGACGCGGAGCATCTGCGGTACGTAGTCCGCTGGGCGGGCTCAGCCGTCTGGATGGTGGCGCGGAACATGCGGGGCGAGCGATGCAGTAATAGAACGCTTGCCACCACCTTATCGACATCGCGTGCTCTGAATAACCAGAGCACGCGATGACGACTGCCAATCGCCGCACTGGTTTGCAGCGACCTAGCGGCTGACTGCAAGCAAGTTGCGATGACTGCGTTGAATCAGCATGTGTCACCGGCTGCCTTGCATTGCGCTGGCCATCCGAAGCCAGCTCGCCACGCCGCGCTCACTGGCCTCAGCCGTCCAACAGCGCCTTATCCCGCACCGCTCCCTTGTCCGCACTGGTCGCCAGCAGCGCGTACGCCTTCAATGCAGTAGTGACCTTGCGTGGGCGCACTTCCACCGGCTTCCAGCCCTTGGCGTCCTGCTCGGCGCGACGCAGCGCAAGTTCCTCGTCCGAAATCAGCAGATTGATCGAACGATTGGGAATGTCGATGAGGATCCTGTCGCCCTCGCGCACCAGGCCGATCGCGCCGCCTGCGGCGGCTTCCGGCGATGCGTGGCCGATCGATAATCCCGAGGTGCCGCCAGAGAAGCGGCCATCGGTGAGCAGGGCGCATTGTTTGCCCAGGCCCTTGGATTTGAGATAGCTGGTGGGGTAGAGCATTTCCTGCATGCCGGGGCCGCCCTTGGGGCCTTCGTACCGGATGACCACCACATCCCCTGCAACCACCTCATCGGCGAGGATGCCCTTGACTGCCGCATCCTGGCTCTCGAACACGCGGGCATTGCCTTCGAACACGTGGATGGATTCATCCACGCCTGCAGTTTTCACTACGCAGCCGTCGCGGGCGATATTGCCGTACAGCACGGCCAGGCCGCCTTCCTGCGAGAACGCGTGTGCGACATCGCGGATGCAGCCGTCGCTGCGGTCGGTATCCAGGCTGTCCCAGCGTGTGGCCTGGCTGAAGGCGATCTGCGTGGGAATCCCGGCCGGGCCGGCTTTGTAGAACGTGTGTACGTTTTCATCGTCGGTCTGGGTGACATCCCATTGCGCGATGGCATCGGCCAATGTGCGGGCATGCACGGCGGCGGCATTGGTATGCAGCAGGCCGCCGCGTGCGAGCTCGCCGAGAATGGCCATGATGCCGCCGGCGCGATGCACGTCTTCGATGTGGTACTTGGGCGTGTTCGGCGCAACCTTGCACAGCTGCGGCACGCGCTTGGACAGGCGGTCGATATCCCGCATGCCGAAGGCAACCTCGCCTTCCTGCGCGGCGGCAAGCAGGTGCAGGATGGTATTGGTCGAGCCACCCATGGCGATGTCCAGGGTCATCGCATTTTCGAAGGCTTCGAAGGTGGCGATGCCGCGCGGCAGGGCGGTGGGATCTTCGCCGCCATACCAGCGATGGCACAGTTCCACCGCCACGCGTCCGGCGCGCAGGAACAGCTGCTCGCGATCGGCGTGCGTGGCGACAACCGTGCCGTTGCCGGGCAACGACAGGCCCAGCGCTTCGGTCAGGCAGTTCATCGAATTGGCGGTGAACATGCCCGAGCACGAGCCGCAGGTGGGGCAGGCGCTGCGCTCGAACTCGGCTACCTTTTCATCGGAGGCACTGTCGTCGGCGGCAATCACCATCGCATCGATCAGGTCGAGCTTGTGCTCGGCCAGCTTGGTCTTGCCAGCTTCCATCGGGCCGCCGGAGACGAACACGGTGGGGATGTTGAGCCGCAGCGCGGCCATCAACATGCCGGGGGTGATCTTGTCGCAATTGGAGATGCACACCAGCGCGTCGGCGCAATGCGCGTTGACCATGTATTCGACCGAGTCGGCGATGATCTCGCGGCTGGGTAGCGAATACAGCATGCCGTCGTGGCCCATCGCGATGCCGTCGTCCACGGCGATGGTGTCGAACTCCTTGGCCACGCCGCCGACGCGTTCGATCTCGCGCGCGACCAGCTGACCAAGATCCTTCAGGTGCACATGCCCGGGCACGAACTGCGTGAACGAGTTGGCGATGGCGATGATGGGCTTGTGGAAGTCGCCATCGCGCATGCCGGTGGCACGCCACAGGGCGCGGGCGCCGGCCATGTTGCGGCCGTGGGTGGAGGTTTTGGAACGGTACTCGGGCATGGCGATTCGACGGCTGATTGGCGAGCGGTGGCTGGCAATTAGAGCGCGTCGTGACTGTTGCTGCTGCAACCGTCACGACGCGCGCAGGGTCCGCACGTTAGCACGCACGCCGGCGTGCACTTGCAGTGCAGCGCCGGACGCTGCCGGCATGCCGCGCAGTTGCCGCTCAGGCGCCATCGGCTCACGGGCCTGCACCTGCGCAGCGCCGTTGGCCTGTCATGTAATGCGATGTAAACGTATGCGCCCGGGCATGCAGTGGCAGGAGTGCGAACCGGCGCGCAGATCCGGGCGCTGGGGCGCGGCCACTATCGAAAGGGGTCGGTGCGGCCGAGGGGGAGCTGCGCCGACGAGGATCTTTCCAACGGCACCGCAGGAGGCGCCCCTATGTCCGACCGTTCATCTCCACGCCGTGCACCAGCGGCACCGCCCCACTCCACTACGCCACCGGTCGCCGGCGGCATCACCCGCCGTCGCGTGCTGCAAGGCGCGGCCGGCGCCGCGGTCGTGGCCACCACCGGCTGGGCAGGCCGCGCAGCCGCGCAAAGCGCCAGCCTGCCGTTCGCTGGCCTCAACCTGTCCGGTCTGGCCTCCAATAGTTATGTGGAAAACGCCGAGATCGGCACGCATTACCGCGCCATCACTGCTCAGCATGTGGCCGCGGCAGGAAGCTGCCCGCTCTTCCGTCTGCCGACTACCGCCGCGCGCTTCACGCGTGGGCAGGGCGCACCGTTGAACGAGAGCTACTGCAAGCAGGTGCAGGACGCGCTGGACAACATCGCTGCGCGCGGCAACCGCGTCGGCGATCTGGCGGCGGCCGAGCTGTGGGCCGACACCTATCCGCTGCGCAACTTCAATTACGTGGGCTATCTGGATAGTCGCGACCAGCTGCTCAAGCTCTACGAATACCGGGTGATCGGCACGCCGGGGTGCACGCTCTACAACGACGCCGGCCTGCCGGATCTGTGGGCGCGTATCGTCAACCGGTTCAAGCAGCATCCGGCGGTATTCGGCTGGGGCGTCATGAACGAGCCGTACCAGGGTGCCGAGCGCAACGCGGATGGCACGGTGCTGTCGATGGCCGCACATTGGCAGAAGACCGCCACCGCCTGCACCAAGACCATCATCGACCGCGATCGAAACCATTTCGTCTTCGTGTGCGGCAACGGGTATGCCAGCGCCCGGCGGTGGCAGGACGATTCGATGGACCTGTTCGACATCCCGGACCCGTACGATCGCATCGTGTACGAGGCGCACAACTATCTCGACAACAACGGCAGCGGGGGCGGCAACTGGATTGGCCCCGGTGGGCGCAACGAGGTGATCCAGCCGGATACCGGCATCAACATGGTCAGCCCGTTTATCGAAGCGCTGCAGCAGGCCGGCAAGCGCGGTTATCTCGGCGAGCACGGCTATCCGGCCGGCAATCGCAGCGCGGAGATCGCCACCACGCGCATGCTGGCGCATCTGCAGGCCTACAACATTCCCAGCACGCAATGGTGCTTTGGCCCCGGGTGGCCGGACGACGACGTGCTTGGCATGAGCCGCGACGTGGGTGCGGACATCCAGGCCAAGGCCAATCTCGCCGCCGTACAGGCATTCTTCGACGTACGCCTGTCCAGCTACATTCCGCCCCGCTAGCCGGCATCGCCGCCGCTGCCGGGAGGTGGCGGCGGTTTACACTGCGGCATGCACATGGACATCCCCTGCCGCGCTGGCTGCGCGGCCTGCTGTATCGCCCCATCCATCAGTTCGGCCATTCCCGGCATGCCGCATGGCAAGCCGGCGGGAGTGCCATGCGTGCAACTGGACGGGCAGGGCCGCTGCCGCCTGTTCGGCCTGCCGACGCGGCCAGCGGTCTGCACCAGCCTGCGTCCGTCCCAGGACATGTGCGGTGCATCGCGCGCCCAGGCGCTGACCACGTTGACGGCACTGGAGCACGCCACGCAGCCGTAGCCGCGCGCACCCTCGCTACCGTCGCACCCGCGCCAGGCACGTTGCTGGCGCTGCGGCTCAGCTGGCGGGCGAGGCGCCCAGGTATTGGTCCTTGAGCCGCACGTAATGTTGCGCGGAGTAATGCAGGCTTTCGATTTCCTTGTCGCTGAGCGTGCGCGCCAAACGTGCAGGATTGCCCAGCCACAACTCGGCTTCGCCGACCACCTTGCCCGGGCCGACCACCGCACCGGCACCGACGAAGCCATAGCGCCTGACGGTGGCGCCATCGAGCACGCAGGCGCCCATGCCGATCAGGCACAGGTCTTCGATGGTGCAGGCATGCAGGATGGTGCCGTGGCCGACGGTGACGTCCTCGCCGATCACGGTGGGGTAGCCGGCCTTGTTGAACGCGCTGTGGTGGCTGACGTGAATGATGGTGCCGTCCTGCACGTTGGTGCGCGCGCCGATCTGCACATGATTGACGTCCCCGCGAATCACGGTACCCGGCCAGACCGAGACGTCATCGCCCAGGCTCACCTTGCCGATGATGGTGCAGGCAGGATCGACGTAAACGCGGGCACCCAGCTGCGGGGTGTGGTCCAGGAAGGAGCGAATCGGGGTCACGGCATCTCCGTCGGGTCAGCGTGCCGCCTACTGCGGACACGCTGCGGATGATACCTGCGCTGCGGTTGCCGGTGCGGCAGCGGCAGGGCAGTGCGCTGAAGCAACGAACACGCGGATGCAATGTGTGCGAGGTCGTTGGCAGACGTGGCCGGGTGGGTCGACGTCCAATGGATTGTGTCGTGCCGGCAGAGGTTCCAAAAGCCGCGGACGGCACATCACGCGATGCATCCGAAGCCATCGCAGCGCTGGCCAAGCGCGTTGGCGCATTTCCGATAAGCGCACAGCGCTGCGGTCATTCGTCTTGAACCGGCTGTGCAATCGGCTAGCGTGTGCAGGCGGTCGCGACCCACTGCGCATCGGTGATTGCACGCATCGCTGCCGCGCAGCCGGCCTTGCACACTGCGCCGTTCAACGGCGACTGCAGCGCCTTCGGGCCAACCCTTCTCGCACTACAGGGCATGTCAATGCGTCAGCACACTGCATCGTTTGGGCACTTCGTGCTGGAGCGCATGACACCGTTTCAGTGGAGGGCCGTGGCGGTGTGCGTGTTGCTGACGATGCTCGACGGCTTCGATGTGATGGCGATGGCGTTCACCGCACCGCACGTGTCGGCGGACTGGCAGCTGTCGGGCAAGCTGCTGGGCATGCTGTTCAGCGCGGGCCTGATCGGCATGGCGCTTGGCGCACTGGGGTTGGCGCCGTTGGCAGACCGCATCGGCCGTCGCGCACTGACGCTGGCATGTCTGGCGATCCTGACCATCGGCATGGGCATGTCCGCACTGGCCAGCACTGCATGGCAGCTCGGGGCGCTGCGGCTCCTGACCGGTCTGGGGATCGGCGGTATGTTGGCCTGCGTTGCGGTCACGGCAGGGGAGTTTTCCAGCCCCCGTTGGCGCAACACTGCCATCGTGCTGCAGGTGACCGGCTACCCGGTCGGTGCCACGCTGGGTGGCATGATTGCCGAACTGTTGATGCAGCAATGGTCGTGGCCCGCGGTATTCGTCCTCGGGGCGGCGGCATCGTTGCTGTGTGCGCCGTTGGTGCTTGCATTCCTGCCCGAGTCGCTGGAGTTCCTGATCATGCGCCGGCCACCCGATGCGGTCGCGCGCTTCAACGCCGTGCTGGCGCGGATGGGGCTGCCGCCGCACGACGCATTGCCGCCGTTACCGCCGCAGTCTGCCACGCAGGCACAAGGCTATTCGGCCCTGTTTGACGTTGCCATGCGGCGGCACACGCTGCTGATCGCGCTTGGCTTCTTCGCGCTGATGTTTGCGTTCTACTTCGTGATCAGCTGGACGCCGAAGCTGCTGGTGAGCGCCGGCTCGTCGGCCACGGAGGGCGTCACGGGCGGGGTGCTGTTGAATCTTGGAGGCATCGGCGGCGGCTTGCTGTTCAGTGGGCTGGCATCGTGCGTGCGGCTGTCGCGCCTGACGATCGGGTCCCTGTTGCTGATGGGCCTGGCGATGCTGGCCTCCGGCCTGTGCAGTACGCAGTTGAGCTGGGCGCTCGCCGTCGCCTTGCTCACCGGGGCAGCGATGTTCGCTGCGGTGGGCGGCATGTACGCCATTGTTCCGGTCGTCTTCAACGCTGCGGTGCGCTCCACTGCGCTGGGCTGGGCGATCGGGGTGGGGCGCTTCGGTGCGATCTTGTCGCCGTTCTGTGCCGGGATATTGCTGGATGCCGGGTGGTCGCCGGCCATGTTGTATCTGGCCTGCAGCGTGCCGTTGCTGTTGGCCGTCGCCGCCGTGCTGGGGATGCGGCTGCCGAACCGCTGAGCGGCCCGCCCACAGCCGCGTCCGGCGTCACATCCAGGCCTTTCGTCGACCCGGTCACGCGCCAAAGAAATCGTGCGGTGTGCCGATAACACCGCAGACCGCCAAGTCGTGGCGGGCTTTCCCTGGACATTGTGCAGACCAGCGCCGGCATGCTCAGAACCATCGACTCAGATCAACTCCGCCCCGGCATGTATGTCTACAAGCTGCTGGGCGCGTGGGTGCACCATCCGTTCTGGAAGACATCGTTTCTGGTCGATTCCGAGGATGTGGAGAAGATCCATGACAGCCGCATCGAGCAGCTGGTAATCGACACCGCGCGCGGGCTGGATGTGGAGGCGCCCACGACCTCTGGCGCGTCCGCCGGACCGGGCGTGCCGCCGAGCCCGGCGCCTGCCCCGGCGCCCGCAGCGCGCGAACCGCCGGAGCCTGCTGCCACGTCCCGTAGCGTGCGCACCAACAGCGTGACCGCCCAGGTCGGCATCGAAGCGGAGGTGGTGCGCGCACGGCGCATCTTCGAAGACGGCCGCGACATGGTCGAGGCGATGTTCCGCGATGTGCGGCTGGGGCGCACCGTCGACACAGAAGCGGCCATGCCGCTGGTGGAAGCCATCAACGACTCGGTGTTGCGGCATCCGCAGGCCTTGATCAGCGTGGCGCGGCTCAAGACCGCCGACGACTACACCTATCTGCATTCGATGGCCGTGGCCGGGCTGATGAGCGGTTTGGCGCGCCAGCTCGGCCTGCCCGAATCGCAGGTGGTGGAAGCGGCGATGGGCGGCCTGTTGCACGACATGGGCAAGGCGGTGACACCGTTGGAAATTCTCAACAAGCCCGCCGGCTCACCAACGAAGAGATGGAGGTCATGCGCAAGCATCCGCTGGATGGCCATCGGCTGCTGGTGGCCGGCGGCGTGCAGAACGCGGTGGTGCTGGAAATCGCGTTGCATCACCACGAAAAGATGGATGGCAGCGGCTACCCGAATCAATTGGTGGGCGAGAATATTTCATTGATGTCGCGGATGGGCGCGGTCTGCGATGTCTACGATGCCATCAGCTCTGACCGGCCTTACAAACGCGGTTGGGATCCGGCCGAATCGCTCAAGCAAATGGCGTCCTGGAAGGGCCATTTCGATCCGGTGGTGTTCCAGGCCTTCGTGCGCCGGCTGGGTATTTATCCGGTCGGCTCGCTGGTGCGGCTGGAGTCGCAAAAACTTGCGGTGGTGATCGAACAGACGCCCGATTCGCTGCTCAAGCCCAAGGTGCGCGTGTTCTATTCGGCCAGGCTGCGCAGCCACGTGCTGGTGCAGGACATCGACCTGTCGCGTCCGGACTGCCATGACCGCATTGCGCAGATGGAAAGTCCTGCCGAATGGGGCTTCCGCGATCTGGAAAAGCTCTGGCTGCCCTAAGCGGGCCGCACAGGCGTTGAGCCGGTGGCCTTCGCTGCAATGCGCGCGTTGCGTCATGCGCGCCGACCACCGTGACACCCTCCGGACAGAAGCATCTCGCGCCCATGCGATGCGCTTGCGGTCCTGGCTGCGCCCACGGCCGCCAAGCCCGCAGTCACTCCTGCTAGCGAACGCGACCATGCTGCGCTGCAGCTTGGCAATGTAGTTATGATCAATAACTATTCTGGAACGCAATCACTTGCCGACCGGAACCATGTCTCAGCCCTGCCCAGATCACCGCCGCCCCCTATCAGCCGCAGCGCTGGCCAGCCGTTGCAAGCTGGGTGGGTGGCAGGGTGGTGTGGCTGACACACCCACCGCGCGTGCACCGGCAGCGTGCCTGTCCACATCGGCAGGCCCGGTGGCGTCTACAATGCGCTGCACGCCGTGGATCGGCGTTGCGGATGGGGCGCATCGCGCGTCCCGGTCCGCCCGCTGCCTCTGTCGCGAGAACCGCCATGCCCGTCACCGCCCTTGCCCGATGCCGTTACCACGGTGGATCAGGCGCGGCTGCTGCGGTTGCTGGGGTATCGCATCACCCGCACCGAGTTGATGGTGCGGCGGATGTTCCAGGAGTGCGTGGCCGCGTTCGACCTCAAGCCGGTCGACTTCTCGCTGCTGATGCTGGTGGATGGCAACCCGGGCATCAACCAGCGCCAGATCGGCGATGTGCTGCACGTGTCGCCGCCGAATCTGGCGATCGTGGTGGCCAGGCTGGTCAAGCGTCGCTTGCTGCGGCAGGTGCGTGGTCGGCAGGACCGGCGCATGCAGCACCTTTCGCTGACCGCGGCCGGTGCCGCGCTCCTGGCCGCCGCCGAGGCCGAAGTACTGCGCATGGAACA
This sequence comes from Xanthomonas sp. D-36-1, assembly GCF_017746155.1. Lineage (NCBI taxonomy): Bacteria > Pseudomonadati > Pseudomonadota > Gammaproteobacteria > Lysobacterales > Lysobacteraceae > Xanthomonas > Xanthomonas sp. D-36-1. The sequence continues at coordinate 15,193 of NZ_JAGHWR010000112.1, read as the reverse complement.
GCAACTCAGTGCCGTACTCGGTTCCAGCGAAGCACCGTTGTTGCGCGCCCTGGACCGTCTGGACCGTCTGGACACGCCGTAACCCGTATCCGCCGGCGGTCCGCCGCCCGGCAGCGATTCTCAACGAACGTTTCCACTGCACGTGCTGTGCGTAGCGCGGGGCGCGCGCTTGCCTGACGTATGTGATGTGGCACGCACCGCTGTTCCTTTCCAACGCGGGAGATCTCTGCAGTGATTCGATCATCGGTGATGCGTGGCGCGGGTGTGGCAGCAGGCTGGCGGCTGCGCGCGGTGCTCGGCCTGGCGGCAGTCCTGGCAGCGGGCGCGGCGCCTGCGCAAAGTGCGCCACAGAGCGCGGCGCTGACCAATGGCATCAATACCGGGGGCACCAGTTTTCTGGATGGCTTCACCAGCACCACGCCCGGCCTGGCGGTCGTCGCCTACCTGCGGCACAACGCGCTGGATGCCATCAAGGACGCCCGTGGCAACGATATCCCGGTGTTCGACAATCCGCGGATCGATTCCACCGTGTTGCTGACCCAGTTCGCTTACGTCACGCCCTATCGATTGTTCGGCGGGTCGCTCGGCATCACTGCGCTGGTGCCGCTGGTCAATCTGGACGCCTCCTTCGGCCGCAACAGCATTGCCACGCTGCGCGACAATGGCGCCGGCGTGGGTGATGTGACGTTCGGACCGTATCTGCAAATGCCGCCGGTGATACGCAACGGGCGACCGGTGTTCTCGCAGCGGTTCGAATTGGACGCCGTGGCACCGATCGGCAAGTACGACGGCCATCGCGATCTCAACCAGAGCTCCGGTTACTGGTCGCTTATTCCAAGCTACGCATTCACGGTGCTTCCCACGCCCCGTTGGGAAGTCAGTGCACGCATCAACTACATCTACAACTTTCGCAGCGAGCGCCGTCCGAACTTGCCGCCAGGCTTCGACTTCCGCAATGGTCAGGCAGGCGACGCGGGATGGATCAATTTCGCCACGTCCTGGGAAGTGGCACCGAAGCTGCGGCTGGGCATCAATGCGTACTACCTGACCCAGTTCCGCGACAACCGCACCAACGACCAGCGTGTGCCGGATAGCCGTCAACGCGCGTTCTATGCAGGGCCGGGTGGCGTGTGGGCTTTTGATGCAAAAAACATCGTGTTCGCCAACGTCTATCTACCGGTGGAAGTCAGGAATGCCGCGTCCGGCAACAACGTCAATTTCGAGTATGTCCATGTGTTCTAGCGCCGGCACGGCTGGCTCCTTCGGAGGATGGCAATGAATTTGCAGAACAAGACGATCGTGGTGACCGGCGTGGCGTCGGGCATTGGCGCGGAGGTTGCACGGCTGGCGCGGTTTCACGGCGCCAAGGTGATCGGCGTCGATCGCATGCCCGTGCAGATGACACTGCACGGCTTTCATCAGGCCGATCTCGGCGACCCGGTATCCATCGATGCCTTGGTGAAGGCCTTGCCGGATCACATCGATGCCCTGGCAAACATTGCCGGCGTGCCGGGAACCGCGCCGCTGGATGTGGTGGCGCGGGTGAACTATCTGGGCTTGCGCCACCTGACCCAGGGCTGCTGCCACGCATCGTTTCTGGCGGTTCCATCATCAATGTCGCCTCGATCCTGGGCGCCGAATGGCCGCAGCGTCTGGAGCTGCACAAGCAGCTGGCGGCAACTGACAGCTTCGACAGCGGCAGCGCGTGGCTGGCGGCGCATCCGGTAGCGCACGACACCTGCTACCAATACTTCAAGGAGGCGTTGATCGTGTGGACTTTGCTGCAATCGCGGCCCTGGTTCGCCGACCACGGCGTGCGCGTGAACAACGTGTCTCCAGGTCCGGTGTTTACCCCGATCCTGGGCGATTTTGCCGCCATGCTCGGCGAGGAACGGGTCAAGGCAGACGCCAAGCGCATGACCCGCCCGGCGTATGCCGATGAAGTGGCCGAGGGCATCGTGTTTCTCGCATCCGACGCTGCCCGCTGGATCAACGGCATCACCCTGCCGATCGATGGCGGGCTGGCTTCCACCACGCTGTAATCCCTACACGCTTTAGCAGGAGGCTAGACCATGAATGCTCTTTCCAGCGCAACCGCCGCTGCGACCGACACGCCCGCGTGGCATGGCTGCATCTTCAATGGCGACTGGGTGCCCGGTCGCGGTGGCAGCTTGCCCATCCACGAGCCGGCAACCGGCGCCTTGCTGCATGAAGTCGGCAAGGCCGACCTGGCCGATGTCGCCGCTGCCATCGCACAGGCCAAGCAAGCGCAGCGTGCCTGGGCCGCAACACCGCCGCGCGAACGCGCGGCCGTGTTTCATCGTGCTGCGCAGGCAATGCAGGCAATGCAGGCACGCAGCGCCGAAGCCACCTTGCTGATTGCGCGCGAAACCGGCGGCATCCTGCCCAAGGCCCAACGCGAGGTGGACGAATCGGTGGTGTTCTACCAGCAGGCCGCTGCCATGCCGCTACAGGCCAGCGGCCAGATGTTGCCGACGGCATCCGGCCAACTCAGCCTTGCACGCCGCCTGCCGTTGGGCGTGATCGGGGTGATTTCGCCGTTCAATTTCCCGTTGATTCTGTCGCTGCGCTCGGTGGCGCCGGCGCTGGCGATGGGCAATGCGGTGATTCTCAAACCCGACCCGCGCACGCCCTACACCGGCGGTGTGATCATCGCGCAGGTGCTCGAAGACGCCGGCCTGCCGAAGGGCTTGCTGCACGTGTTGCATGGCGATGCGCCGATTGGCCAGGCGCTGGTGGAATCGCCGGATGTTCCCATGATTGCGTTCACCGGTTCCACGGCCGCCGGCCGCCGCATCGGCGAAATTGCCGGACGCCACCTGAAGAAAGTCTCGCTGGAACTGGGGGGCAACAACGCAGTGATCGTGCTCGACGACGCGGATCTGGACAAGGCTGCCTCGGCGGTCGCATTCGGTGCGTATATGCACCAGGGCCAGATCTGCATGGCGACCGGGCGTGTGCTGGTGCACCGCAGTGTGGCGCAGGCACTGACCCAACGGTTGGCCGACAAAGCGCGCCATTTGCCGGTGGGCGACCCGGTCAGCGGCACCGTGGCGTTGGGCCCGATCATCGACCAACGCCAGCTGCAGCGCGTCGTCGACATCGTCGGCGATAGCGTGGCAGCCGGCGCGGTCGTGGAAGCGGGCGCCACCCACGAAGGCCTGTTCTACGCGCCCACGGTGTTGTCCAACGTGCGCCCGGGCATGCGCGCGTTCGACGAAGAAGTGTTCGGGCCAGTGATCAACATCACCGTGTTCGACATCGACGACGAAGCGGCCGAGCTGGCCAACCAGGGCGAGTACGGGCTTGCGGCAGGCATCTTGTCGGCGTCGGTCGCGCGCGCGCTGGCCCTGGGTGAGAAGTTGCACACCGGCCTGCTGCATATCAACGACCAGACGGTGGCTGACGAGGTCGTCAATCCATTCGGCGGCACCGGTGCATCAGGCAACGGCACCAGTGTGGGCGGCCCGGCCGATTGGGAGCAATACACGCACTGGCAGTGGCTGACGATCAAGAGCGACGTGCCGCAGTATCCGTTCTGATCGCAATGGCTTGGTGATGGAGTGGCTGGTTCTGCCTCTCCATCGCTGCAGGACGACGGTCTGTGCTGAACCTATTCGCCTTGGTCACTTGTGTAGGCCTGGCATGGCTTTTCTCAGACGCAGCCGGAAGCTTGGTGAGTCGAGCGTGCGGTGCCTCACCGCTCGCGGAGCACGCCGTGCATCCATCCATTGAGCCTCGATGGCGGCATCCATGCCGCCAACGGTCCCGCCATCGGCAAGGCCACCGCACCAGGACGTTTGTCGGCAGTTTGATGCGGGATGCTCCTGATACGCAGGCGCCGCTGCACTGCGAGCGGGCGTCGCCTGTCGATTGCACTGACAGACCGGACCACTCGACTGGTCCGTAGCCGCTCACCGTCGCAGAACCATTGCTGGCATGGACGCCGCCACGGCGCTTGCATGGACGTACTTGCAGCGTGTCCTGCGACGATTGGCAGGCAAGGGCCTGCAGCAAGTCTGCAAATGCTTCTCTCTACAACGCGCACAGCGATTGAGTGACGTCGTTCGGTTGGTCGCTTCTGCTAACCGGCGCGAAAGCGCGTCGGCGAGCAACCGGCGTGCCGTGCGAAGTAGCGGCTGAAATAGGCAGCGTCGAAAAATCCAAGGCTGGCGGCAATCTGTTGCACGCTCAGGCTGGTGTAACGCAAGCTGCGGCGTGCTTCCAGCATGATCCTGCGCTGGAGCAACTGCAGTGCAGAGGCGCCAGCCAGGCGCTGGCACAGCGCGTTGAGGTGACCGGGCGTCAACCCAAGTTGATCGGCATATCGCGAAATCGGCCAGTGGGCGCGGTAGTGCTGGTCGATCAAGCCTTGATAGGCGCGCAGATGGCGCAGCGCCGGGTCGGCCTGCGGGCTGATTGCTGCGGCATGCCGGGCGCGTTCCAGTGCCGTACGCGCCATCCAGATGACCAGCTGCGCCGCGGCGGCCTGCGCTGCGATGTCATAGCCGATCGAACGGCGTGCGTGGTCCTGCGCAATGCTGCCAAACAATACATCCAGCCATTGGCGTGCAGGCTGCGCGTGCACAACGGCTGGCGCGGCCATGACCTGTTGCAGGAATGGCGCAGCGTTCAGCGCAGCCCTGACCAGCGGCATGCACATAGTGATGACGTGCCCACGCACTGCCGAGTCGAAGCCAAAACCATGCACGCAAAGCGGCGGAAGCCACACCACGCTGGCACCGCGCAGGCGTTGGGTGCGCCCGTCCAGCTGCAGCGTGGCCGGCCCGCGTTGCACATAGACCAGTTGCGCCAAATCCTCGTGTCGGTGCGGCACGATCTGCCAGTCGTGCAGCCGGCTGCGTGCGGCAATCGATTCCCAATGCAGCAATTCCGCGGCATCGGCGTGTTGCTCGCCGTACAAGCCGAAAGCGGGGACGGCGGCGGGGTCGGGCACGGATGTGGCCATCGTCGAAAAGTCCAAGCACTGCACGCAATCATCCCTTCAATGCAGCGCTTTGGCTACCGACACTGCACGCATCGTCATCCAGGCCAGGAGCAATGCATGCGAACGCAGGTTGCGATCATCGGCGCCGGCCCATCCGGCCTGTTGCTGGGCGAACTGTTGCGGCTGGCTGGCATCGACTGCGTCATCATCGAGCGGCAAACGCCCCAGCATGTGCTGGCGCGCATCCGCGCCGGGGTATTGGAGCAAGGCAGTGTGGAACTGCTGCAGCGGGCCGGCGTCGGCGAGCGCTTGCAGCGCGAGGGCCTGCTGCATCACGGCTTCGAATTGTCCCTGGACGGTCAGCGCGAGCGCATCGATCTGCTGCGCGGCTGCGGACGTGGCGTGACGGTCTACGGGCAGACCGAGGTCACCGCCGATCTGATGCATGCGCGCCAGCGCAGCGGGGCACCGACGTACTACAACGCGCAGGACGTGACCCTGTGCGGTGTGGAAGGCACCACGCCTGCCGTGGAGTTCAAGCAGGACGGCCAGCGCAAGCATCTCGCCTGCGACTACATCGTCGGCTGCGATGGTTATCACGGCGTCAGCCGAGCCAGCATCCCCACCGAGCGGCTGCGTCTGTTCGAGCGCGTGTACCCGTTCGGCTGGCTTAGGGTGCTGGCCGATACCCCACCCGTGCACGACGAACTGATCTACGCACGCCATCGGCGTGGGTTTGCACTATGTTCGATGCGCTCGCCCACCCGTACGCGCTATTACATCCAGGTACCGGCCAGCGCGCAGGTGGAGGCCTGGAGCGATCAGGCGTTCTGGGACGAATTGCGTGCACGGCTGCCGTCCGCGTTGGCGGCGCAATTGGTCACCGGCGCATCGATCGAGAAGAGCATCGCACCGCTGCGCAGCTTCGTTGCCGAACCCATGCAGTACGGTCGCCTGTTCCTGGCCGGCGATGCTGCGCATATCGTGCCGCCTACCGGCGCCAAGGGGCTGAACCTGGCGCTTGGCGATGTGGGCGTGTTGGCGCAGCTGTTCGAGCGGTGGAAGACAAGCGGCGATGCCAGTGTGCTGGAACAGTATTCGACATTGGCCTTGCAGCGGGTGTGGAAGGCCGAACGTTTCTCGTGGTGGATGACCACGCTGCTGCATCGCTTCGATGACGAAGACCCATTCACGGCGCGGCTGCACGCAGCGGAGCTGGACTATCTGCTCGGTAGCGAGGCGGGACGCGCAACGCTGGCGGAAAATTATGCAGGTCTCCCGTTGACCGCGCTGGCCGATTGATCGGGCGTCGGTGATTGCTTAACGCCAGATACCGCCTGACGAATCTCCATCATCGCGCACGGTGGCAGTACGGATTCAACGCCGCCTTGGCTCCAGAAATGCGATGCGTGCGCACAACAGGCTTCCACAAACCGGCTTGCATGACACCCGTCAGCGCACATGCTCCGTGTCAGCCGACGCCCGCTCAATCGCAACATCCGGTCCATCCAGCACGCGGGGGCACAGCACGCGGGTGGCCACCATGCCGGTGATGTTTTTCTCACCAACTGCTGCGCAAGTGCCCAGGTGCATTTCCAGGCGTCTAGCGGGCCAATCAACGGCACCGGTAGGGTGGCGATGACGCGTTCATGCAGCTGTGCACACGCACGCGTCTTCCCCCCGCTCAACGGACACGTTGCTGGCATCTCCGATGAGCGCAATGCCACTCTCCACCCAGGAGTACTCCATGAAGAAGTTGCTCTCCCGTACCTTGTTGCTGGTCATGTTGGTCGCGCCAATGGCCGCGTTCGCGCAGACTGCGGTGACGGCCAATCCGAATCATCAGAAGATGCTGCTCGGCAGCACCTGGTATGAAACTGCCAACAAGCGGCTAGTCTACGATTTCTGGCGCACCGTGTTCGAAGCTGGCCAGGTGTAGTACGCGCCGATGTACATGGACAAGAACTACATCCAGCACAATCCGAACGTGGCCAATGGACGCGATGCGTTTATCGCCTTCCTGACCGCGTTCGTGAAGCCGACGCCGGTGCAGCCGCGGGTGCAATTGCCCTTGGTCGCCATCACCGCCGATGGCGATCTGGTCACCCTGGTGTCGGTGCGCACCTTGCCCAACCCCAACAAGCCCGGCACCACGTACACCACCACGTGGTTCGACATGTTCCGGATCGAGAACGGTCTGATCAAGGAACATTGGGACTCGGATACCATCGCTGGCCGTGCCAGCACCGGCGGCCAGTAACCACTGCTGCACACCAGGCTGCGTTGCCTAGCCCTGCGTGTGTCCTCGACGCAGAGGATTCGCTCGTCACAGCGCCCACCTCATGGTGGGCGCTGTCGTGTTGGCGACACCCGTGTCAGCTGATGCGGAACCCCATCGTCGCTTCCACTGCCTGCTGCCAGCCGGCGTACAAGGCCTCGCGCTTGTCGTCGGCCATGGCCGATTCGAAGCGGCGATCCACCGCCCATTGCTTGGCGATTTCCTCGCGGCTGCCCCAGAACCCGGTTGCAAGACCTGCCAGATAGGCCGCACCGAGCGCCGTGGTTTCCGCGACTTCCGGGCGGAGTACAGGCACATTGAGGATGTCGCTCTGGAACTGCGCCATGAAGTCGTTGGCGATGGCGCCGCCATCGGCACGCAGTTCTTTCAGTTCGATGCCGGAATCGCTCTGCATCGCGGTGAGCACGTCGCGGGTCTGGTAGGCCATCGATTCGACGGCTGCGCGCACGAAGTGTTCCTTGGTGGTGCCACGCGTCAGCCCGAACACCGCGCCGCGGATGTCGCTGCGCCAGTACGGCGCGCCCAGGCCGACGAAGGCCGGCACGATGTACACGCCGTCGTTGTCGCCGGCACGCTCGGCGTAGGCTTGCGAATCGCTGGCCTTGCCCAGCATGCGCAGGCCATCGCGCAGCCACTGCACCACCGAGCCGGCGACGAAGATGGCCCCTTCCAAGGCGTATTCGACCTTGCCGTCGATGCCCCAGGCAATCGTGGTCAACAAACCGGCCTTGGAAGCCACCGCCTTGTCGCCGGTGTTCATCAGCATGAAACAGCCGGTGCCGTAGGTGTTTTTCGCCATGCCAGGTTCGAAACAGGCCTGGCCGAACAACGCGGCCTGCTGGTCCCCGGCAATGCCGGCGATGGGCACCTGCTCGCCATAGAAATACTGGGTCTGGGTCATGCCATAGACCTCGCTGGAGGAGCGTACTTCCGGCAGCATCTGCGCCGGCACGTCCAGCATGGCCAGCAGTTCGGCATCCCATTCCAGGGTGTGGATGTTGAACATCATGGTGCGCGAAGCATTGGTGTAGTCGGTGACGTGCACCTTGCCGCCGGTGAGATTCCAGATCAGCCAGCTGTCGATGGTGCCGAATGCCAGCTCGCCGTTTTGCGCGCGTTCGCGCGCGCCTTCGACGTGGTCGAGGATCCACTTGACCTTGGTCCCGGAAAAATACGCGTCGATCAGCAAACCGGTCTTGTCGCGCACCATCTGCTCATGCCCGGCTTCCTTGAGCTGGGCGCAGATGTCCTTGGTCTGTCGCGACTGCCACACGATGGCGTTGTAGATCGGCTGGCCGGTGGCCTTGTCCCACACCACCGCGGTCTCGCGCTGGTTGGTGATGCCGATCCCGGCGATCGCGCGCGCATCGATCTGCGCGTTGTTGAGCAGCTCGGTGATGGTGGTATAGACGCTGGTCATGATCTCGCGCGGGTTGTGTTCCACCCAACCCGGCTGCGGAAAGATCTGGCCGAATTCGCGCTGCGCCACGCCGGCCACCTTGCCCTGGCGGTCGAACAACATCGCGCGTGAGCTGGTGGTGCCTTGATCGATCGCAAGGACGTACTGCTTTTCCATCGAAGATTCCTCGAACAATGCCGGCATTGGCGCACGGCGAGAAAGGTCGGTGCAGGCGATGACGACGCGTGGCCGTCAGGGTTTGGCCACAGATAACGTCACGCGTGGCCAGGGTGATCGTTGACTTCGCTCAGCACCATCACAGCGGATCGTGTGGTTTGCCGCCACCCTGCAGATGGCGCACCCGCGCCGGCAGGAATGGCAGGATCAACCACTGATAGGCCAGCGCGCCGATCGGCCCACCGATCAACGGGCCAACGATCGGGATCCACCAATAGTTGTCCTTGGCCGGCAACGCGGCCTCGCCCCAGCCGGCGAAATACGCAAACAGGCGCGGGCCGAAGTCGCGCGCCGGATTCATCGCCCAGGCTTCCAGATAGCCCATCGACGCGCCTAGCGTGGCGACCAGCAAGCCGATCATCAACGCGCCGGAGTTGGCAGTCGGTGCGGCCTCGTTGAACTGCTCGGTGATGGCGAAGATGCCGAAGATCAGGAACGCGGTGATGATGATCTGGTCGACCAACGCGTGCATCGGCGTGACCGCCAAACCCGGTGCGGTGAAGAACACCCCGGCCGCGCCGCCGGCTTCGCGGGTGAGCTGCTGCACTTGGTTGAAGTGATCGATCACCGGCCCGTACAACTGATAGACGATGGCCGCGCCCAGGAATGCGCCGACGACCTGAGCGACCCAGTAGGGCACCACCTTCTTCCAGGAAAAGCCGCGGAACAGCGCCAGTGCCAGCGTGACCGCCGGATTGGCGTGCGTGCCGGACACCGAGCCGGTCACGTAGATCGCCAGCGTCACCGCCAGGCCCCAGGCGATACACACGCCCCAATAGGCGTTTTGATAGGGGCTGGGGTCGTACAGGATGTACATCGCCGCCACCGAATCGCCGAGCGCGATGATGATGAACATGGCGACCGCTTCGGAGATCAACTCACCCACGAGTTGCCGGCTCATGCGCGCATGCCCGCAAGATCAGTGATGCAGATAACAGCGTGCAGCACGCTTGCTTGCGCGCAGCGGTGGTCGGTGATGCTCATCTGGGGTGCCCTCCACGTGACTTGGGTGATGCTGGCTGAAGCGCCGTAATACGTTGCCGGACGACCCGTCCTCGCCGACAACGCGGTGTGTTCAAGCAGAAACGACGTCGCGTTGCCGGATCGGTTGCGTCTGCAGATAGTCTTCCAGGCGCTGCCGCGCGGCCGCATCGATCCGCAGGCCGAGCTTGCTGCGCCGCCACAGAATATCGTCGGCAGCCACCGCCCATTCGTGTTCACGCAGGTAATCCACCTCGGCCTGATACAGGTCCGCGCCGAAGTGCGTGCCCAGATCGGCCAGGCTTTGCGCATCGCCGAGCAGTTGTTCGGCGCAGGTGCCGTAGTTGCGCACCAGCCGCTGCGCGGTCGCTGCCGGTAGCCACGGGCGCGCGCGGCCGACGCGTTCCAGCAAGCTGGCGATATCGCGCTGCTCGCCGCCCGGTAATGCTTCGCCACGCGCGGTCCACGCCGGCTTGCGTGCGCCCAGCGCGTGGGTCAGCCGGTCCACCGCCTCTTCGGCCAGCTTGCGATAAGTGGTGAGCTTGCCGCCGAACACGTTGAGCAACGGCGCACCCTCGGTGACCACTTCCAGCTGGTAATCGCGGGTCACTTCGGCTGCGTTGTCTTCGGCGTCGTCCAGCAACGGGCGCACGCCGCTGTAGTTCCACACCACATCGGCGGGGGAGATCTGCTGCTGGAAATACAGGTTCACCGCATCGCACAGATACTGCACTTCGGCCGCATCGATCTTCGGCGCGGCGGGGTCGGCCTCGTAGTCCACGTCGGTGGTGCCGATCAAGGTGAAGTCGTGCTCGTAGGGGATGGCGAACACGATGCGCCGGTCCGGTTGCTGGAAGATGTATGCATGGTCGTGATCGAACAGCTTGGGCACCACGATATGGCTACCCTTGACCAGCCGCAGTGCGTGTTCGTGCGGCACCGCGGCCACGGTGTCCAGGAACGACACTGCCCAGGGGCCGGCCGCATTGGCGAGCGCGCGCGCCTGCACCGTGCGGCGGCGGCCCTGGCGGTCTTCGAGCTCGGCATACCAGAAGCCCGCATCGCGCCAGGCACCGACGCAACGCGTGCGGGTGTGGATCTTGGCACCGCGCCTGGCGGCGTCCATCGCGTTGAGCACCACCAGCCGCGCGTCCTGTACCCAGGCGTCCGAATACACGAAGCCGGTGCGCAGCGACTCCTGCAGCGGCGCACCGACCGGGTGCGTCCGCAGCGATAGCCGGCGCGAGCGCGGCAGGCTGCGCTTGCTGCCGCCCAGATGGTCGTACAGGAACAGTCCGGCGCGAATCATCCAGGCCGGACGCAGGTGCGGTTGATGGGGCAGCAGGAAGCGCAACGGCCAGATGATGTGCGGGGCCAGCCGCAGCAACACTTCGCGCTCGGCCAGTGCCTTGCCGACCAGCGCGAATTCGTACTGCTCAAGATAGCGCAGGCCGCCGTGAATGAGCTTGGTACTGGCGCTGCTGGTGTGCGCGGCCAGGTCGTCCTGCTCGCACAGGCACACCGACAAACCGCGCCCGGCCGCGTCACGGGCAATGCCGACCCCGTTGATGCCGCCGCCGATTACCAGAAGATCGTACATCTCGCCCATCGGTGCCTCCGTCCGGGTGCGCTGACGAGCGAACCCAAATTGTCATGTTCGAACATATTCGAACATCGAACCTTGCGGCGGCGTGAAGACGGTTGGCGCCAACGCGACCAGGGACAGGCACGCAAATCGGCTGTGGAAACGGAGATTAAATGCGGCTTATTGGCGAACTCGGTGGTTCTTGGCGGCCATCGCATAAAAACGATCAAAAACGAACATCCGCCTCAGTCGGTTGCGTTCGCGTCCGCCAGGTGCACCCGGGTGCCGGCCTCGGCCAGCACACTCGCCAGCTCCTGCGGCGGCGGCCGGTCGGTGAACCAGTCGTGCACCTGTGCAAGTGCGCCCAGCCGCACCATGGCGTTGCGGCCGAATTTGCTGTGGTCGGCGGCCAGCAGCACGTGCCGCGAGTGCTCGATGATGGCCTGCGCCACCCGCACTTCCTGGTAATCGAAATCCAGCAGGGTGCCGTCCAGATCGATGCCGGAAATGCCGATCACCCCGAAATCCGCTTTGAACTGGCGGATCAGCTCCACCGTCGCCTCGCCGTTCACGCCTTGGTCGCGCCCGCGCACCACACCGCCGGCCACGATCACCTCGAAGCTGGGGTTGGCGCTGAGCATCACCGCTACGTTGAGATTGTTGGTGATCACCCGGAGTCCGCGGTGCTGCAGCAACGCGCGTGCGACTTCTTCGTTGGTGGTCCCCAGGTTGATGAACAGCGAGGCATCGTCGGGAATGAAGCGCGCAACACGTGCGGCGATGTGCTGTTTTTCGCGGGCCTGCAGCGCCTTGCGTGCGGTGTAGGCCAGATTCTCCACGCTGGAGGGCATGCTGACGCCGCCGTGATAGCGGCGCAGCACGCCGGCATCGCAGAGCAGGGTCAGATCGCGCCGGATGGTCTGCGGCGTCACCTCGAAGCGCGTGGCCAAACCTTCGACCTCGGCAAAGCCCTGCTGCCGCACCAGCGCCACCAATTGCTCCTGGCGCGGGTTCAATGCCGGCGCCGGGACAGTCCTGTAGTGAGTCGACTCCATGCGCAGATGATCGCGCATACGCGTGAGGATGCAAACACGGCCGCGTGCACGCAGCGCGCGATATGGGCTTGCGGGCGAACATCGGCCTGAAGCGGTGCACGCTTGACGATTGCCGGATGCGCTGCGCCCAGGCTTCGCGTTCCTGGACGCATCCGATTGCCCAGCAGGCTCGGCCAGGGCTCGGTAAGAATCATCGCCCTCGATGTGTGCTGCTGAAGCGCCAACGAGAAGTTGCCAGCATGCGTGGACACGGCAGTGGGTTGGCCGATGCAACGCGGGCGCCGCAAACGCGTTCCTTGCTGAAGCCCAGTATCAACCGCAGCCGCCAGACGATACGCGCAGCGATGTGCGCCTGCCGCTGCACCCCGGCGAGATGTGAACACGCAGGAGTGGCTGGCCGCCAAACGGCTGGACGGCCGGATTCAGCCCAGCGCGCTGCGATAGCCGGTGTCGATGCTGATGCTGCCGCCTACCGCACGCGACACGCAGGCACACAGCTTGCGATTCTCCCGGCGCTGCTCGTCGCTGAAGAACACGTCGCGGTGATCGATATCGGCGGAACTGTCCAGCACGTCCACTGCACACAAACCGCATTCGCCACGGCGGCACTCGGCGATCAGCTCCACCCCGGCATCGGCCAATGCGTCCAGCATCGATTCGTTTTCAGCCACCGGCACTTCCAGGCCCAGCTCCGGCAACTTCACCACGAACGCCTGCGCCGGCACCCGCCCGCTATTGCCGAAGGTTTCGAAGTGCAGGCGCGCACGTGGCCGTCCGGCGGCGTGCCAGTGCTGGCGCACCGCTTCGAGCATGCCCAGCGGGCCGCACACATACACCTCGGCATTGGGCGACAGGCGCGCCAGTTCGGCAGCCAGATCCGGCGGGCCGGCGCTGTCGTCGCATTGCAACTGCAAACGTTCGCCCAGCAGTGCTTCCAGCGTGCCGACATACGCCATTGCGCTGCGCGAGCGGCCGGCGTACAGCAGACGAAACGCGCGATGCCGGCGCGCCAGCCGCTGCGCCATGCCGATGATCGGGGTGATGCCGATACCGCCGGCGATCAGCAGGATTTCCTCGCCGCTTTCGTCCAGCGCGAAATTGTTGCTGGGCGGGGACATCTCCACCACGTCGCCCGGCGCAAGCGTCCACATCTGCAGCGAGCCGCCGCGGCTGTCGGGCATTTGTCGTACTGCAATCTGGTAGTACCCATCGGCACGCGGTTCGCCCACCAACGAATACGAGCGCACATCGTCGCGGCCATGCAACTGCAAACGGAAATCCACGTGGCTGCCCACCTCGAAGCTGCGCGCGGCGGTACCGGGATCGAGCACGATTTCGCGCACGCCCGGGCAGGCGTCGGCAATACTGACCACGCGGGCGCGATGCCACTGGGTGTCTTTACGCATGAAGGGCTCCAGGCAATGAGGTCTGTGGGCCGGCGCCGGCTGCGACGGGGCTGCAATGCGTCGCTGTGATCGATGACAGGGCGGTCCGCATGCGACGTGCTCAGCCCACCATGCGCAACGACAGATCCTGCGCGCGTTGTTCCTGCGCGATCAGGCGGTCGATCACGCGTCGCGCCCACATGCCGCCGGCATCGACGTTGAGGTTGTAGAAGGTGTGATCCGGGTGCGCATCGATGGCGCGTTGCTGCGCTTCCAGCACTGCTTCGTCTTCGCCGAAGACGCCTGTCACGCCCTCGCGGGTGAGCGTGGTCAGCGACTGGTCGTGCAGCGCATAGTTGCGCATGAACGCCCAGAAGTAATGGCAGGTGGTGTCGGTTTCGGGAGTGATGGTGTTGAGCACGTAGCCGTTGACGCCCTGGCTGCGATCGCCCTCGGGCGCACCGGTGCCGGCGATGGCCACCCCCACATCGATGGCGATGGTGGAGGGCGCCTCGAAACGGATGATCTGCCAGCGATCGACCTTGCCGCGGTAGTCCAGGTGGCGGGCGATCTGGCTGGCCCAGAACGGCGGCGGGTCGATATTGCGCATCCAGCGCGACACGATGACGCTGCGATCGCCATGCACCACATCGAATGGCGCTTCGGCCACTTCGTCCTGGCCGATGCTGGAGCCGTGCACGAAGGTCTCGTGGGTCAGGTCCATCAGGTTGTCCAGCACTAGCCGATAGTCGCATTTGGCGTGGATGGTACGGCCATCGCCGGCCCACGCCGGATCGTGCGACCAGTGCAGGTCGGGGATCAGGCGCGTATCGGCCTTGGCCGGGTCGCCCGGCCAGATCCAGACGTAGCGGTGTTTTTCGGCCACCGGGAAGCTGCGCACGCAGGCCGAGGGATTGATGGTGTCCTGCGAGGGCATGTGCACGCAGCGCCCCTGCGTGTTGTAGACCAGCCCGTGATAGCCGCACACCACATCGTCGCCGCGCAGCTTGCCCATCGACAACGGCACCAGCCGATGCCAGCACGCGTCTTCGAGCGCAACGACTGTGCCGGCGGTGGTGCGGTAGACCACCACGTCCAGGTTGCAGAGCTTGCGCGGGCTGAGCACGTGCTTGATCTCATGGTCCCAGGCAACGGCATACCACGCGTTGAGGGGAAACAGCGGCTTGGACTGCGACATGACCGTGACTCCTGGGTATGTAGGCAACCTGGATGCGACGCGGCTTGCGCCGGCCTGCAGCTAGTTAGGGATGGTCTGATTAATG
>NZ_JAGHWR010000111.1:0-24717 GCF_017746155.1 Xanthomonas sp. D-36-1 | reverse complement strand
CGGAATTGTTCAGGGCGGACTAGCTACGTCCTCACCGGTCAGCTCGATGGCGCAGGCACTGAGCGGGTGACATACACCAACAACGGGGACGGCGCGACGTCGGACTCGTTCTATCTTCTGGACCAGGACAACGGCCAGGTCGTCTTCAACATCACCATCAACCCTTCGCGGACGGCCAGCATCGCGGTCAGCCCGTCCGCCGCCAACGAGGACAGCGGTACGTCCTTCGTCTACACGGTGACGCTGAGCCAGACCAACACCTCGGCGACCACGGTCAACCTGACGCGCAGCGGCACCGCGACCAGCGGCACGGACTACTCCGGCGCCGCGACCAGCGTGGTGGTGCCGGCCAATACCAGCTCGGCCAGCTTCGCCGTCACCCCGATCGCCGACACCACGGTGGAAGCCGACGAAACGGTGACCTTCAGCGTCGCCAGCGGCACCGGTTATTCCACCGGCAGCCCCGCCAGCGCTACCGCCACCATCGTCAACGACGATTTTCCCGTCGCCTCGATCGCGGTGTCCCCGGCCAGCGTGACCGAGGACGGCGCCACCAACCTCCTCTACACGGTCACCCTGGACCAACCGTCCCCTTCGGCGCTGTCCATCGGCTTTGGCGTGAGCGGCACCGCGACCTCGGGCACCGACTATGCGGCGGTGAGTTCGCCGCTGGTGATCGCCGCCGGCCAGACCACCGGCACCATCACCATCAATCCGACCGCCGACACCACTGTCGAGCCCGACGAAACCGTGGTGATCAGCCTCAACACCGGCAGTGGCTACACGGTCGGTTCGCCGAACAGCGCCACCGGCACCATTCTCAACGACGACCTGCCGGTGCTGTCGATCAACGATGTCTCGGTGAACGAAGGCAATGCCGGCACCACCAATGCCACCTTCACCGTGTCGTTGAGCGCGCCGGCCGGCGCCGGCGGCGTCAGCTTCGATATCGCCACTGCCGATGGCACCGCCACTGCGGGTGTGGACTATGTCGCCTCCAGTCTGACCGGGCGGACCATCCCCGCCGGCAGCAGCAGCGCCACCTTCACCGTGCTGGTCAACGGCGACACGCTGGCCGAGCCGAATGAAACGTTCTTCGTCAACGTCAGCAACGTCACCGGTGCCACCGTGAGTGACGGGCAGGGCCTGGGCACGATCGTCAACGACGACGCGCAGCCGGCGCTGTCGATCGACGATGTGAGCGTCAACGAAGGCAACAGCGGCACCACCACGGCCACCTTCACGGTGAGCCTGAGCGCTGCCAGCGGGCAGACGGTCACGGTCAACTACGCCACCGCCGACGGCACCGCCACCGCCGGCAGCGACTATGTCGCGCGCTCCGGCACGCTGACCTTCGCGCCGGGCGTGACCGCGCAAGGCGTGGCGGTCACCGTCGATGGCGATACCGCGGTCGAGCCCAACGAAACCTTCAGCGTTGGCCTGTCCGGCGCCAGCAATGCGACCATCGCCCGCGCCACCGGCACCGGCACCATCCTCAACGATGATGCGGTGGTGACGATCTCGCCGGCGTCGCTGCCCGCAGCAACTGCAGGCAGCGCGTACAGCCAGACGCTGACCGCCAGCGGTGGCACCCCGGGCTACACCTTCGTGGTCAGTGCTGGCGCGTTGCCGGCCGGACTGACGTTGAGCGCAAGCGGTGTGCTGTCCGGCACGCCGACCGCCAGCGGCAGCTTCAACTTCACCGCAACCGCGACCGACAGCGGGACGCCGACCAGCGGCAGCCGTGCCTACACACTGACCGTGGCCGGCGCCACCGTGATCCTGCCGGCCACCACGCTGCCGGCCGGTACCGCGGGCCAGGCCTATTCGAGCGCGATCACGCCGGCCACCGGCGGTATTGCGCCCTACAGCTACGCACTCACCGCCGGCGCGCTGCCCGCCGGCATCACGCTCAACAGCAGTAGCGGGGCGTTGAGCGGCACCACCACCAGCGTGGGCAGCTTCAGCTTCACCGTCACTGCGACCGACAGTACCAGCGGCACGCCTTCGCAGGGCACGCGCGGCTACACGTTGAACATCGCCGCGCCGACGATTGCGGTGGCGCCGTCCACAGTCCCCACCGCGACACGTGGCACGGCCTACAGCCAGACGTTGACTGCCAGCGGCGGCACGGCGGCCTACACCTACGCGATCACCAGCGGTGCATTGCCGGCCGGGATCACCTTGGCCAGCAACGGCACCTTGTCCGGCACGGCAACGGTGGAAGGCACGTTCAATTTCACCGTGCAGGCCACCGACGCGAACAGCTTCACCGGCACACAGGCATACAGCCTGACCGTGGCTGGCCCGAACCTGGTGTTGCCGGCATCCGCGTTGCCGGCAGGCACGGCTGGGCAAGCCTATGCAGCCGCGATCACGCCGGCTACCGGCGGCACTGCGCCGTATAGCTATGCAGTGAGCGCAGGCACCTTGCCTGCAGGCATTGCACTGGATCCGGCCACCGGCGGGCTGAGTGGCACGCCGACGGCGGCGGGTACCTTCACCTTCACCCTGACGGTGTCCGACAGCACGCCAAGCCCCGCAGCGCAGGCATCGCGCAGCTATTCTCTGAGCATTGCTGCCCCGCAAGTCGTCGTAGCGCCGACCACGTTGTCGGGCGCCACGCGCGGCACGGCCTACAGCCAGACGTTGACTGCCAGCGGCGGCACGGCGGCCTACACCTACGCGATCACCAGCGGTGCATTGCCAGCCGGGATCACCTTGGCCAGCAACGGCACCTTGTCCGGCACGGCAACGGTGGAAGGCACGTTCAATTTCACCGTGCAGGCCACCGACGCGAACAGCTTCACCGGCACACAGGCATACAGCCTGACCGTGGCTGGCCCGAACCTGGTGTTGCCGGCATCCGCCTTGCCTGCAGGGACCGCCGGGCAGGCCTATGCGGCTGCCGTCACGCCGGCCACCGGCGGCACTGCGCCGTACAGCTATGCCGTCACCGCCGGCGCGCTGCCGGGTGGCGTGGTACTGGACGCTGCAACCGGCGGCCTCAGCGGGACACCGACGGTGTCGGGTACCTTCACCTTCACCCTGACGGTCACCGACAGCACGCCCAGCCCCGCCGCGCAGGCCAGCCGGAGCTACTCGCTGACCATCAATGCCGCAACGCTGGTGCTGGCGCAGCCCACCTTGCCGGCGGCCGTGCGTGGCACCGCCTACAACCAGGTGCTCACCGCCAGCGGCGGCATTGCACCGTACCGCTACAGCATCGCCAGTGGCGCGTTGCCGGCCGGATTGACGCTGGCCAGCGACGGCACGCTGTCGGGCACGCCAACGGTACAGGGCACCTCGTCCTTCACCATTGCGGTGGCCGATGCGGGCAACGCCAGCGCCACGCAGGCCTACACCTTCACGGTGAACGATGCAGCGCCGGTGGCGGTGGCCGATGTTGCCGCCACCATGACCGACACCGCCGTCACCGCAGCGGTCACCGCCAACGACACCGGCAGCATCACCGCGATCGCCATTGCCAGCGCGCCCACCAACGGCACGGCCGTGGTCAACGGGCTGGAAGTGGTCTACACGCCGAACGCCGGCTTTGCCGGCACCGACGTGTTGAGCTATACCGCCAGCGGCGCAGGTGGCACCTCGGCAGCGGTGACGCTGACCATCACGGTCAACGTGCGGCCGGTGGCGGTGTCGGTGACTGCAGCGGCAGTGCCGGGCGAAGCGCAACAGGTGGACATCACCCGTAACGCAACCGGCGGGCCGTTCGTGGCTGCTGCGGTGGTTGCGGTGGTTGCGGTGTTGCCGGCCTCGGCCGGTACCGCCACCATCACCCGCGTGGGCGGCACCGCCAGTGCGGCGGCGGCGCGTGCCTCCGGCCTGTCGCCTGCAGCCACTGCAATGGCCGAGACGCCGACCTTTACGCTGACCTTTACGCCCAACCCGGCCTTCGTTGGCCAGGCCACGGTGCAGTTCACCTTGTCCAACGCATTCGCCACCTCGGCCCCGGCCACGGTGGTGTTCAACATCGCGCCACGGCGCGACCCGAGCGTGGATGCGGAAGTGCGTGGCCTGATCGATGCGCAGTCCGAGTCCACGCGACGTTTTGCGCGGGCGCAGATCGACAACTTCCAGCGCCGTCTGGAGGCCACGCATCGCGGCGGCAGCAGCTTCACCAACGCAGTGAGCTTCCAGCCGACCTCGCATTGCCGCCAGGCCGACCGCGGCATCAGTGCGCAGCCGTGCAGCCCGGACACGCAGGACGCCGACAACGACTTCCGCGATGCGCCCGCGGCGACCGGCAGCACCGGCAGCAGCGCGCAGACGCAGGGCGACCTGGGGCTGTGGGTGGGCGGCGCAATCCGCTCGGGCAGCCTGAACCGGCAGACCAACAGCAACGGTGTGGATTTCCAGACCGATGGGTTGAGCGTGGGTGCCGACTACCGTGTTGCGCCGTCGCTGGCGATCGGTGCGGGCCTGGGTTGGGGCCGGGACGACAGCGATGTGGGCAGCAACGGCAGCCATAGCAAGGCCACCGCCTACACGATGGCGTTGTATGCCAGCTTCCATCCGGGCAAGGCGTTCTTCTTCGACACCTTGGTCGGCTACCAGCTGCTGTCTTACGACCTGCGCCGCTTCGTCACCGATGACAGCTCGCTGGCCGAGGGCAACCGCGACGGCAAGCAGTGGATCGCCTCGCTGTCCACCGGCGCCGACCTGCAACGCGGCACGCTGCAGATCACCCCGTACGCACGTGTGGATGTGGCACGCGCCACCTTGGACGGCTATGTGGAAGAAGGCGTGGCACCGTTCGCGCTGCGCTATGCCGACATGGATGTGGCCACCACCACCGGAAATCTCGGCCTGCGTCTGGAATGGCGTCGCGAGGTTGCCTGGGGACGGCTGACCCCGCAGTTGCGCGTGGAGTATCAGCGCGACTTCCAGGGCCGTGGCGATGCGATCCTGAGCTACGCCGACCTCACCGGCGGCCCGTTCTATCGCACTGCGCAGAGCGCGTTCGACCGCAACCGGTTGATGGTGGGCATCGGTGCGGCGTTGCTGACCGAACAGGGCCTGTCGACGCGGCTGGAATACCGCGGCATCACCGACGGCGACAGCAACAACGATCAGACCTGGATGATCAATCTGGAAAAGAAATACTGATCGGGTTGCAAGCCATGCAGTCATGCAAGGCGATGGGCCGGGCGAATACCCCGGCCCATCGCCTTGAGGGCGAGCGCGTCGCCGGGTACGCACGGTGGCGATGCTGCGTATCTGCGCGGTGCAGGGCGGCGCTTGGCGGTTCCAGGGCTTGCGCGTGACGATGGCAGTGCGTCGCATGCGGTGTGATGCCTGATCGCAGTCGTTGAAGCGGGACGTGCGGTCGATCGGCATCTTTCGCGCAGCGCCGGTGCGCGATGCCGTGCGGCCTTTGCGCCTCAGCGTGGCCACCTCGGCGCCGACACGGCGGCAAACAACGCCTCACGCGCGCATCCGGCACAATGCGCCACGCATGCACGCCACTTCCGCGCCCGATTTCCGTCTTTATCCATCCAATGCGCTGGATACCTTGGCCGCCTTGCTCGCGCAGGAATTGCGCCGGCCGATGCCCGGGCAGCCGTTGCTGCAGCCGGAGGTGGTGCTGATTCCGCAGGTGGCGATGCGGCGCTGGTTGCAGTCCACGCTTGCGGCCGAGCACGGTGTTGCGGCGAATCTGGAATTTCTCACGCCCGGCGAATTCGTCGCGCGCGCGCTGGAGCGCAACCTCGGCGCGGCCGACGACGACCTGGACATGGCCACCACGCAGTGGCGGTTGTATGCGGCCCTGCAATCGGACCTGGGCAGCGATGCTGCGTTGGCGCCACTGGCCGGCTATCTGTCCGACGGCGATGCGCTCAAGCCGTGGGCGCTGGCCGGCGAGCTGGCCAGCGTGTTCGAAAAATACCAGGCATGGCGCCGCGACTGGCTGCTGCGCTGGGAAGGGGGCGCTGACCCGGACGACCCGCAGGCACGGTTGTGGCGCAGCATCGCCGCCGGCCGGCAATACCGCGCACGGCGCATCGGCCAGTATCTGGATCGCTACGCGCGTGCCGATGGTCCGTTGCCGCAAGGCCTGCCGCCGCGCGTGTTCGCGTTCGCCATCTTGAACATCTCGCCGGACGTCTTGCGCGTGCTGGCCACGCAGGCGCGCGTCGGTACGCTGCACTTCTATCTGCCCACTCCGACGCAGGGCTACTGGGGCGACCTGCAGACCTTGCGGCAACGCCGGCGCGAAGACGGCGCCATGCAACTGTTCGCCGAGCAGGTGCAGGAAAACCCATTGCTGCAGGCCTGGGGCGCAGCCGGGCGCGACTTCATGGCGCTGGTGGGCGATTACGAAGTGGTGCACCCGCTGGCGGAAATTGCCGCCTACGCCGACCCGTTGGACTCCGGTCGCCGCACGCTGGCCGATGGCGGGCTGGGTGACAGCCTGTTGCGGCACATGCAGAGCGATCTGTTCCATCGCCGCGGGCCTGCAGCCGACGCGCGATTGCCGGCGGTGAATCTGCACGACCCCAGCCTGCAGGTGCACGCCTGCCACACGCGGCTGCGCGAGTTGCAGGTATTGCACGACCAGCTGCGCGCGCTGCTCGACGACGCGCGCTTCGACCCGCCCCTGCAGCCACGCGAGATCGCGGTGCTGTCGCCCAACATCGACCCGTACGTGCCGTATCTGGACGCGGTGTTCGGCAGCCATGGCAACGATGACGCGCTGCCCTATGCGCTGGCCGATGCCAGCCCGCTGGCGAGCGAACCGCTGGCCGAAGTGTTCCTCACCTTGCTCGGTTTGCCGATCGCGCGTTTCGGGCTGCATGAAATCCTCGACCTGCTGGCCAGCGCGCCGATCGCCGAAGCCGCCGGCCTGGACGAAGCCGGGCTGGAACGCCTGCGCAATTGGCTGCACGCCGCCGGCGCGCGCTGGGGCCTGGATGCGGCGCACCGGCGCCAGCACCAGGCACCGGGCGACGATGCCTACACCTGGCGTTTCGCGCTGGATCGGCTGCTGCTCGGCCATGCCAGCGGCGCCGACGAGGACATCGATGGGGTGGCGCCGTGGCCGCAGCTGGAAGGCAGCGCACTGGCCGCACTCGACACCTTGTTGCGACTGTTGCGCGTGCTCGAACGGCATCAAGCCGCGCTGGCCGAGGCGATGACACCGGTCGAGTGGCGCGAGCGTTTGCTGGGCCTGCTCGAGACATTGATGCCGACCACGCCGACGGCGCCGCGCGCGCAACGCGCACTGGATCGCTTGCGCACCTTGATCGACCAGTTTGCCCGCGATGCGGTACGCGCCGAGTACGCCGGCAAGGTGCCGGCCGAGGTGGTGCGTGCGCATTTTGCCGCGGTGCTGGGCGAATCGGATACACGTGCGCCGCTGCTCACCGGCGGCATCAGTTTCGGGCGCATGGTGCCGATGCGCTTGCTGCCGTTCCGCGTGATCTGCCTGCTCGGCATGAACGACGGCGACTTCCCGCGCCGCGACCCGGCCGCCGGGCTCAATCGCCTCACCGCAGAACTGGGCACCGAGCGTCGCCGGCACGGCGACCGTTCCACGCGCGAGGACGACCGTTTCCTGTTCCTGCAGTTGTTCGCCTCCGCGCAGGAGGTGTTTTATCTCAGCTATCTTGGTGCCGATGCGCGCGATGGCAGCGTGCGCGAGCCGTCGGTGCTGGTCAGCGAATTGCTGGCAAGCGCTGCGCAGTACCACGCCGCCAGCAACGCGCTCGACACGCTGGTGGTGCGGCACCCGTTGCAGCCATTCGCCGCTGCTGCGTTCGGTGCGCTGGGCGACGACGGCGCCGACCCGCGCCGTTTCAGTTATCGCCGGCAATGGCGGCCGGCGGTGGACAGCCTGGTCGGCCAGCGGCAGCCGCTGGCGCCGTGGGTGGCCGGTGCATTGCCGGCCGAAGAGATCGCCTTGCCGACCAGCATGTCCATCGACGCGCTGCGCCGCTTGTTGACCGATCCGGCCGGGCAGTTCCTGCGTCATCGGTTGGGCATGCGCCTGCCCGATCCGGCCGGCGAGGACAGCGATCTGGAACCGTTGCTCGCACCCACGCGTGGGCTGGATCAATACGGCTTGCAGCAGCAGGTATTCGAAGCCGCCCTGGCCGGCGACACCGAGCACCTGTACGAGCGTCTGCGCGCGCGTGCGCTGCTGCCGTCCGGCCCGCTGGGGCGGCGCCAGCTCGACGAGCGCGTGGCGCAATTGCGCCCGTATGCCGACGCATTCCGGCAGTGGCGTGGCCAGTCCCCGGCCCAGTCGCGCCGGCTGCAGGTGCAGATTGGCGAGATCGAACTGCACGGCCGTCTTCCGGGCTGGTACGCAAGCGGCGTGGGGCGCGTGCAGGTCGGCGCGCTCAGCGGCCGTAGCGCTATTGGTCATGGTTTGGAATGGCTGCTGCTCCGCGCCGCCGGCGAACACGCGCCATACGTGCGTTTCTTCGAACACGACGACGGCCTGGGCCCGCATCCCATCGATGCACAACCGCTGTCGCAAACGCAGGCGCAGACAGCGTTGGCCGAGCTGCTGCAGCTGTATCGCCAGGGCCTGCAGACACCGCTGGCCTTCGCGCCGTACAGCAGCTGGAAATATCACCAGGCCGCGCGCGGCGGCGACCTGGACAAGGCCATCAAGGAGGCGGCAGGGCAATGGCAATCGGGCTTTGGCTGGAGCGAATCGCATAGCCCGGAACTGCGCCTGGTCACCCGCGGCCGCGACCCGTTTGCCGACGCGCAACGCTTCGCCGCGTTCGCCACCACCAGCCATCGTGTGTATGCATTGCTCGAACAGGGGTACACCGGCGCGCCGCTCGAGACCGAGCGCGTGATCGACAGCTGGCGACACTGGCACGGCGCACAGGAGGATGCCGAATGAGCATCAGCCCCGTCACCGACCCGTATCTGCAGTTGCCGCTGCACGGCGTGCGCCTGATCGAGGCCAGCGCCGGCACCGGCAAGACCTTTACGCTAGCTACGCTGTTCACGCGGCTGGTGGTCGAACGCCGCTTGCGGATCGGCCAGATCCTCGCAGTGACGTTTACCGAAGCGGCCACGCAGGAGCTGCGCCGCCGCATCCGCGAACGCCTGGTGCTGGCCGCAAACCTGGTCCCCGATGCTCCATCGCCTCTCGTCGGAGCGGACCTGGCCGCGAGCGAGTCGTCCGCAATCCAGTCGCCCGACGCCCCACCGGCTTCTGTAGGAGCGACCCAGGCCGCGACCGACCTCGCCGACGACCCGTCGCGGCCAGGTCGGCTCCTGCACGAAACCCCCGACATCCTGCTCACCCGCGCCATCCTCGCCACGCATCTGGCCGGCGCCAGCGAAACGCCCGCCGCCTTGCGTCGCCGCCTGCAGCAGGCGGTGGAAGAAATCGATCTGGCCGCGGTGTTCACCATCCACGGTTTTTGCGCGCGCGTGCTGCGCGAACACGCGCTGGAAAGCGGGCAGGCGTTCGCCGCGCCGGAATTGCTCGCCAACGATCGCGAATTGCTCGGCGAAGTCGCGGCCGATCTGTGGCGGCAGCGCGCCGCCGATGCGGTGATGGCCGAAGATCTCATCGCCCTGTGGTCGGGCGGCCCCGAGGCCTTGGCCAGCGATCTGCGCGCGCTGGTGCGGCACCCGACGCTGTTGCCGGCGGCCGCCGCAACCACCGACGATGCGGCCGCCTTGCTGCAGGCCGTGCACGTGGCGGCCAACGCACTGGCTGACGCATTCCAGAGGCATGGCACCGCATTTTTCGACGCCATCATGTCGGCCATCGAGGGCGGCATCCTGAGCAAGGTCAGCTACAAACCCGAGTGGCTGGCATCGCTGTGGCACTGGTTCGAACACTTCGCTGCCGCGCCATCGTCCAACACCGCGCCACACGCCAAACTGCTCAAGTTGACCGCCGCGGAGCTGGCCGCCGGCACCAACAAGAAGTTTGTCGATCGCACGCCGGCCTCGCCAATGAGCCACGAGATCGATGGCTATCTCACCGCGCTGGCGCGTGTCGAAGCGTGGCGCAGCCGTCGCCGTGTCGCGCTGCTGCACGCGCTGCGCGACGATGCCATCGCACGGCTGGCGCTGCTCAAGCGGCAACGCCGCGTGCAGACCTACGACGACCTGGTCGATGGCGTCGCGCACGCATTGCAGGGCGCACAGGCCGACGCCCTGGTCAAACGCCTGCGCACGCAATACGCCATCGCGCTGGTGGACGAATTCCAGGACACCGACGACCGCCAGTGGTCGATCTTTTCCAATGTGTTCGGCGAAGGCCCACTCGCACAAGCAGTAGGGCTGGAACCGGCGCTGTTTCTGATCGGCGACCCCAAGCAGGCCATCTATGGCTTCCGTGGCGGCGATGTGCGCACCTATCTGGCCGCGGCCGTCACCGCCGAACCGGCGCCGCCGCTGAGCCACAACTTCCGCTCGCGCCCCGGCGTGCTGGCGGCCATCGACGCGCTGTACGCACAGGCCGGCTACGCCGAGGCCTTTCTCACCGACGGCATTGCCTTCCACCCGGTGCGGGCTGGTACCAAGCGCGTCGATGAAGACCTGCAATGCGAGGGCGTCACTGCGCCCGCACTGACCCTGTGGCGCGCGCCGGAACCGCCGCCGCCTGCGAAAGGCAAGCCCAAGCCCTGGAGCGCCGGCCGCGCACGCGAGCTGGCGACCGCCGCCTGCGTTGCAGCGATCCGCGGCTGGTTGGCCGGTGGCCGCGACGGCACGGCCACGGTGTGCGGCCGCCCGGTGCAGGCCGGCGATATCGCCGTGCTGGTGCGCAGCCACGGCGAGGCCACGCGCATCCAGCAGGCGCTGGGCGCGGTGGGCATCCCGGCGGTGGCCGCCGGCAAGCAAAGCCTGTTCGCCACGGAAGAGGCGCTGGAATTGCTCGCCTTGCTGCAGGCCTTGCTCGACCCGGGCGACGACAGCCGCCTGCGCGCCGCCTTGGCCACGGTGTTGATCGGCGAGGACGCCATCGCCATCGCCGCACTTGAACGCGACGGCGAGCGTCACCGCCGCTGGCAGCAACAGGCGCTGGACTGGCGCGAACGCTGGCAGCGCGGCGGCCCGCTCGCCCTGATCGGCGAACTCGGCGCCACGCACGGGCAACGTCTGCTCGCATTGGTCGATGGCGAACGCCGCCTCACCAACTATCTGCAACTGGCCGAACTGCTGCAGGAAGCCGATGCGCGCGCACTCGGCCCGCATGGCCTGGTCGACTGGCTGTCGCGGCGCATCGCCAATGCCGACGACAACGACGAAGCCCAGCAATTGCGGCTGGAATCGGATGCGCGCCGCGTGCAGATCGTCACCCTGCACAAGAGCAAGGGCCTGGAATATCCGCTGGTGTTCCTGCCGTATATCGGCATCGGCCGCAGCGACAAGGGCGCCGGCCGCCATTGCGTGGTGCATGCGCCGGAGCTCGGCCGTCAGCTGCACTGGAAGACAGAGCGCGACGACCCGAGCTGGAGCGCCGCCGAAGCCGCCTGGAAGCAGGAACAACGTGCCGAAGACGCGCGCCTGCTCTATGTCGGCCTCACCCGCGCCGAGCACGCGCTGTGGATCGCCAGCGGCCCGTTCCATCAGCACGAACGCACCGCGTTGTCGGCCATGCTGCGTGCGCTCGATGCGCTGCAGGGCGCGGCGGGCGAGGGCACCGTGGTGGTGGACACCAGCACGCCGCCGGCCCACCTGCCGCGGCTGCCGGCTCCGAGCGAGGCGCAGGTGCCGCTCGCGCGTAATCCGCAGCGTCACATCGCACCCGAGTGGTGGGTGTATAGCTTCACCCAGCTGGCCAACGCCGATGCCGGCGCGGCCACCGACCCGATGGCCAGCGCTACCGTCGTCGGCAGCGGCGGCAGCGATGAACCGTCCGGCAGCGAGGCGGTTGCCGTGGCCGTTGCCACCGATGCCGAACCGTTCGATCCGCGCTTTGCCGGCAACCGCTTCGGCGTGGTGATGCACGACGTGTTCGAACGTTGCGACTTCGCCGCCTGGCAGGCCTGGCGACCGGGCCAACCCGCGCCCGACGGCCAGGCCGCACCCATCCTGGAGGCCCTGCAACGCGGCGGTTACGCCAAGGATGACCTCGACGACGGCCTGCGCATGCTCACCGCGCTGATCGGCCACACGCTCACCGTCGCATTGCCCGAAGGCACCCGCCTGGCCGACGTGCCCGAACTGCAGCGCCGCAACGAGATGGAATTCCATTTCGCCATGCGGCCCACCCGCGTCGATGCGTTGCTCGCCTTGCTGCATCGGTTTGGCGTGGTCGGCGACCGCCAGGCCTTCGGCGCGCGCCAGCGCCTGGAAGGCCTGATGACCGGCCTGATCGACCTCACCTACAGCGTGGACGGGCGCTGGTATGTGCTGGACTACAAATCCAACCGCCTGCCCAGCTACGCCGCCGCCGCCCTGGCGCGGGCCATGGCGCATAGCGAGTACGAACTGCAGGCGCTGATCTACACCGTGGCCCTGCACCGCTGGCTGCGCTTCCGCCTGGGCGAGGCCTACGACTACGCCCGCGACTTCGGCGGCGTGCGCTATCTGTTCTGTCGCGGCCTGGATGCCGGGCGTCATGCGGCAGCTGCCGGGTCGGAATCCGGTGCCGAAACCCTTGGCCATTCCATCGCGGGCCAGCGCACGTCCGCACCCACCCGCGCTTCCACGGGCGACAGACCCGACTCCGCGCGGAACGCTGGCGCCCCAACCGCCGGCGGTGCGCTCGCGCCGCTTGGCGATCCGGCACCGGGCATCTACGCCTGGCGCTTCGAACCAGCGCTGGTGCACGCCCTGGACGCCTTGTTCACTGGCAAGCCTACAGATGGCCTGTCCAATGACGCGCTAGAACAAGGTTCCGCCAACGGCCTCGCGCCCCACTCCCCCCGGGAGAGGGCTTGGGGTGAGGTTACGTCCGCCGAGGGAACGCCTGACCCATGAACCAATGCACCACGCCAGTCGCATGGCCGGCCCGCACCGCGTTCGCGTCTCTCAGCGATCGCGCCGAGCAGGCACCGCCCACGAGCCACTGGCGTCAACGCTGCTGCGCGCCCGCACCGCATGCCAGCGCACCGCACGCCAGCACAGGTGCGCGGAGCATGACGGGGTGCGGGCGCGCGTTCGCTGATGGAATGCCAACGCCATGACCCACCCAAACCTGCTCACCGCCCTCAACCAGAGCGGCGCCCTGCGCACCCTGGATCTGGCGTTCGCACAAAGCCTGCAACGCCTGGCCCCGGACACCGACCCACAGGTGCTGGCCGGCGCCGCGCTTGCCTCGCTGGCGGTCACCAGCGGCCACGCCGGCCTGGACCCCGCCCGCGCCGCCATGTTGCTGGACGCGCGCGACGGCCCGTCGCCTACCTTCCCGGACCCCGCCGACTGGCAACGCAGCCTGGCCGCCTCGCGCTGGGTCGACCAACCGCAGCCCGAGGCCCCGGCCGCCACCGATTGCCCGCTCGTCCTCGAACGCGGCCTGCTCTACCTGCGCCGCTATCGCGAGTACGAACGCCGCCTGGCCCTGGGCCTGCAACGCATCGCCGCGCAAGCGCCGCCGCCGGTCGACGCCGCCACGCTGGCGCCGCTGTTCGCGCAGTTGTTCCCGAACGCCACCCAAACCCCTCGCACCACCGACCGAACCCTTCTCCCTTCGGGAGAGGGTGCCCGAAGGGCGGGTGAGGGGACGGGCCTGCCCGCGCCATCCCTCCACGACCCAATCCCCCCCACGCCATCCCACACCCCCGACCGCCAGGCCCAGGCCGCGGCTCTCGCGCTACGCCGCGCGTTACTGCTGGTCACCGGCGGCCCCGGCACCGGCAAGACCACCACCATCGCCCGCCTGCTGCTATTGCGCATTGCGCAGGCACACGCGTCCAACACCCCGGCCCCACGCATCGCCCTGGCCGCACCCACCGGCCGCGCCGCCGAGCGCATGGCCGAAAGCCTGCGCGCCGCCATCGCGCGTGCCATCGCCGACGGTATCCGGCTCCCGGCCGCCGAGTCGTTCGCCACGTCATCGAAGAGCGCCGACCTCAGCACGTCCACGCGCCCGACCAACGCCGCCGCACCCGACGCGTCCGCGTTCGCGTCCACCGCAGCAGGATTGGAACCGCCGACGCATGCTGCCCAGGCAGCCCCGCAAACAGGCTCGCCGAAGCGACCGCAGCCGCATGCACCCTCAGAACAGGGCGAGCCGCCCAGTTGGGAAGCGCTGCTACCCAGCGGCGCCAGCACCCTGCATCGTCTGCTCGGCGTCATCCCGGATTCCCCGCACTTCCGCCACGACGCCGACAACCCGCTGCCGCTGGACCTGATCGTCGTCGACGAAGCGTCCATGGTCGACCTGCCGCTGATGTGCAAGCTGGTCGAAGCCGTCGCCGATGGCACCCAGCTGATCCTGCTTGGCGATGCCGACCAGCTGCCTTCGGTGGAAGCCGGCGACGTGCTGGCCGCCATCCTGCAGGCCGCTGGCCCGGGCGATGCCCTGCAGCCCGAAGACGCCCAGGCACTGCAACCACTGCTCGGCAGCGCGCCCGTCGAGCGTCCGTCTGCGGTCGCCTCCGCCACCCGCAGCGGCGGCCTGGCCGGCCACCGCGTGCATCTGCTGCGCGGCTATCGCCAGGCGGAGGATTTCGCACTGGCTCCACTGGCCGACGCCATCCGCGCCGGCGACGCCGACACCGCGCTGACCCTGCTGCGCAGCGGCGAACTGCCCGGCGTGCACTTCCACGAAGACGGCGAAGACCCGCTGGCCCTCGGCCGCGACGCCTTGCTCGCCCACTGGCGCGCGCTGGCCAACGCGCAAGACCCCGCCGCCGCACTGCGCGATGCCGGCCGCCTGCGCCTGCTCACCGCCGTGCGTGCCGGCCCGCACGGCGCACGCGGCCTCAACGCCCGCATCGAACAACTGCTGGCCGACACCGGCTCCGGCGCCCGCCGTCTGGGTGGTGCCTCGCCCTGGTTCCAGGGCCGGCTGCTGCTGATCACCGAAAACAGCTACCGCCACGGCCTGTTCAATGGCGATGTCGGCATCTGCCTGCGCAGCGACCCGGGCGCCTTGCCTGGCCGCAGCGACGCGGGCCCTTCCCTCGTCCAGGGCGAGGCAAGGGCCGTGACCGCGCGCGGTCACGCGGCACCGTCAAGGCCGGGCCACGCTGGCGACAGCGCACACCGTGACGCCCCCGCCCCCGACAGCCGTGCCCAAGGCCCCTTGGTCGCCTGGTTCGAAGGCGACGGCGACGGCCAGGTGCGCGGCTTCCACCCCGCCGCATTGCCCGCCCACGAAAGCGCCTTCGCCATGACCGTGCACAAGGCCCAAGGCAGCGAATTCGACGAGGTCTGGCTGCAACTGCCCATCCGCGATGCCCGCGTACTCAGCCGCGAACTGCTCTACACCGGCATCACCCGCGCCCGCCGCGCCCTGCACCTGGCCGGCAGCGAAGCGGTCATCCGTAGTGCACTGGCACGCCACGCCGCACGCATCTCGGGATTGGCGTGGCGGTTGGGTGGGGAGCAAATGCAATCCACTGCTGATGCTGCATCACCTTTGCGAGCAACAACGCCAACCGTGTTGGGCAATCCCATCCAGGGCTCTCTATTCTGATGTGGAAAACGTATGAACAGATGCAGAGATAACCAAGGAAAAGAAGGCCTCTGAGTCAGCAACAGGTAAAACGTGCTTGTGGCGTGAGGCACTGGACGAGAAGCGATCGTGTCCAGTAAATCCAACGCTTCTGAGACAGTCAGAATCAGCCACGCATCGCGCAGGCGCTATGGGATGCCATGGCAGTCCCCGACATAGCGTTCAGCGTCGGCCTGTGCCAAGCGAAGCACGCGAGTACGACGACCTCGGCACGGCGCGTGCGCTGCTCGCCAACACCGACGTGGGGTCGGGTTGATGCGGCGGCGGGCCTGTCGGTGTCTCTTCGTCGCCGCACACAGGAATTCACCACGCCGCCATGGTGCTGTGCTGGACGTGGGTAACGTTGCGAGCCTGGCCGCCCGCTCGACCGCGTGATCGCGCCGCACGCCATTGCCGCCGCCCACTGACGCACGCGTGAGCGCGAACGCGCGACTGTTCGTGCAGCGTTGTGCACGCATGAGCGTGAGCACCGGTTCTGTCGTGTTGCCGACAAGGGCTGCCAGCACCGCCGTTCACTCTCAGAGGTCCTCCCATGCAGCCCACCGCAATCCGTTCCACCGCCGGCTTGCCCAGCGCAGACATGACGGCTGACCTGCGCGATCCTCCACCCGTCTCCGCGCAGGCACAGTCCTCCGCAGCCGCGGCGCCGCCGGATGCCTTGCAGGCGATGATTGGCCGTGCTCCCCGCCCGGACGCGCCACGGCACCGACGCACGCAGAGCCTGCCCGCGCGATTGACGCCTGCCCAGCGCAGCATGCTGGCCGAACTCGGCGTCGCCGACACGCCCGTGCTGACGCCCACCGAGGCGGCCGTGCTGCGGGAGCTGCGTCTGCACCGGCCGCAGCTCCCGCTGGACACGCTGCTGTTCACCGACCCGAACAAGGACCCCGACGATGTCGAGACCTACACCATCGCCAAGCAGCTGCAGGTCGAAGGCTTTTTGCGTCTGACCGATGTCGTGGTCACCCTGGGCGATGCCACCATGCGATCGCAACGCGCGCAGCTGGCAAAAGGTGTCTTCGATCGCCTGGCTTTGCCGGATGTGCGCGTCGCGCGCGGCCAGGACTATCCCATGACGCCCACGCAGGCCCGGGAGCATTCCAAGTTCCTCGCCGAGGGAGCCGCGCTGCGTGCGGCGCCGGACGCGGTGCACACCGATGGCGTCGGTGCGATGCGTCAGCGCCTGGCGAGCTCGCCCCACAAGCTCGGCATGGTGGTCATCGCCGGAATGACCGATGCCAGCGCCCTGCTTGCCGAGGCGGGCGATCTGGTGCGGGACAAGGTCGCGTCCATCACCATCATGGGAGGCATCGACCCGGCCAAAGACGCCGATGGCCTCGTGCAACCGGACACGCGTGCCTACAACAACGCCACCGACATCCACGCCGCCCGTGCGCTCTACCGCCGCGCGCAGCAACTCGGCATTCCCCTGCGCATCCTGAGCAAGGAGGCTGCCTACAGGGCCGCCGTGCTGCCGGCGTTCTACGAAGGCATCGCACGCAATGGCCACCCCGTGGGCGAGTACCTGCGCGATGTCCAGAAAAACGCCTTGAAAGGCCTGTGGGAAGGCATCCAGGCCAACCTGATCCCCGGCCTGGATTCGGCGTGGTTCTTCCGTACGTTCGTCACAGCAGAAGCCCAAGAGGCTGCGGCAGCGGGTCGGCAAGCTGCCATGAGCTTCGACGCCATCTGGCCGCAGGTGACCAAGCTCAATCTCTACGATCCGCTGACCTTGCTGGCGGCGCTGCCCGGCACCGCGCGCCTGCTGTTCCAGCCAACGCCCATGCACCGCGAGGGAGCCAGCCCGGTGGAGCACGTGGGACACGCCGAGGTTGTGCGTCCGGAAAAAGCCAGGTTGTTGCTGTCGGCGCTGGCCAAGGCCGCGCTCGCCCAGCAGGACCAGGGGCAACACGCGCGCTGAGCAGTTGGCAGCATTCGCGGAGTGGCGCCGTCCGGCGTCATCCGCGAAGCGCGAGGTTGGGCATCCCCTCCAATTCGTCCGCCTGCGACCAGGTCGGGCGGCTTACTTGCCCCTCTTTTCCTGCTTGGCCGCGCGCTTTTCTTTCAGCGTCTTGGTCGGCTCTTTCTTCTGGTTCTTCTTCTGGTCCATCCCCTTGCTCATGACACCCTCGTGGTTGCTGGATTGAACGCGCTGGCAGCGCCGGACCCGGCGTGCCAGCGCACTGTAAGGCTTGTGCGCCATCGAAGGGCAGAGGGTCTGGCGCAGTGGAGTACGTGACACCGGGTGGCGGCCGCCGGCGCCCATCGCCTCAGCGTGGCGCAAGCAGCCTGGCAACGGTATCGGGCCGCCCGGCCAGCCGTTCCAGCCGTGGGTAGCGCAGCGGCCCGGTGTACTGGATCTGCACGTCCGCGCGCTGCCCGTCCTGCGCAATGCCCAACACGATGGGGCGGCGTGCCGCGCCGCGCACCGCATCGCGCAACGCGTCCTGCGAGAACGGCGATCCATTGACGGTCGACACGCGCGTGCCCGGCCGCAGCCCGGCGGCGAAGGCGGGGCCGTTCCAGGCCACCGTGCGCAGCATGCCGTCGGCGCGCGCCGTCAATCCGATTGAGTAGGTGAGATCGGCAACGCCAGCTTCTTCTTCGCTGGCACGGAACGCCGCAGTCGGCGTGTCCGTGTAGACAAGCGCCCAGCCGTGTTGGGTCAGGCCGCGCGTGGTGTCCAGTTCGTCGTGGGCATCGATCCACCCGCGCAGGAAGCCTGCCCAGTCCACTGGCGCTACCGCATGCAACGTGGCGCAGATGTCCTCGAACGTATAGGTGCGCGTGGGTGCGTCCGGCGCGGCGCCGGCAAAGAAGCGCTGCGCGAAATCGTCGATGCTGCGCCTGCCCCCGCTGCGCGTGCGCAGTTCGGCATCCACTGCCAGCCACAGCATCACCCCTTCGGAGTAGTAATCGCGCCGGCGTTGCCAGTCGCGCCACGCCACCGGCTGGCGCAACATGAAAGCCGGGTAGTGCACGTCGTCGGACAAAGAGCGCCATGCCCGCCCGGGCCGCGCTGCGATCTCCGCTGCTTCCAGCGCCAGGCGGTCGCGCACCTCATCGGGCGTGAACTGGCCGGCACGCGTCGCCAGCACGCGGCCCCAGAACTCGGTCTGTCCTTCGTACATCCACAGCAGGCTTCCGGAGACCGGCACGTTCGGCGTCGGTGCCCATAAATCGGCAGGCGTCCGGTAAAAGCCGTTCCAGGCATGCACGATCTCGTGCGCGATCAGGTCGCGCGAGAGGATCTGGCCCGGCCAGTCCTGGAAATGCGACGACGCCAGACCGTTCTCGCTGGACGCGCGATGCTCGGTGCCGCCGGCCGACCCCTCGTCGCCCAGCCGCGCAAGGATTTCGTAGCGTGCAAACGGCGGCGGGCCGAACACCGCACGTAGCTGCACAAGCAACGCCTGCAGTTCGGCCACACGTGCGGGCGGCACCTGCAGGTCGGCGGGCCGCTGCGCCACGATATCCAGCGACACCTCCCCGGCCAGCGGTAGCTGGGCGGCATACCGGCCCGCAAGCACCGGCGCATCCAGCAGCGTTTCCAGCGATGTCGTCTTGAAGGCGTAGTGCGTGCCGCCCGCGCGCTGCACGTCCAAGGCGCTGAACGGCCGCAGCCCGCCCGGCAGCGTCAACATGGCGGCCACCGGAATGTTCCTGGCATACCAACCGGCCGGGTACAGCAGCAACCGCTGCCAGGGCACGGACACGATGTCGCGTGTCAGCAACTCGCCGCCGGCCAGCATCTGGAACCGCACCTCAATTTGCTGCGTCCCGGCCGGCACTTCCACATGGAAGGCATGCGGCTCATAGCCATCGCGCCGCCATGGCAGGCGGCGCCCCGCTGCACTGACCTCCAGGCCGGCAAGATCGGTGACCGTCAGGCTGGGCCCGTGGCTGGCGGCCTCCCAACGTGGATACAGCAGCGTCACCGCGCCGCTGCCGTCTACCGGTATCTGCTGGTGCACAGTGAAGATGCGGCGCGCTACATCGGTGGCATCCACGTCCACGCGCATCACCCCGGCAAATGCGTGGTCCACCGGCGGCGCAACTGCCGGCGCCGGGGCAACGTACGTCGGGCCGTTACCGGCCTGCGCAAACCCCTGGCCAGCGAACAGTGCAAGCACCACCGCTAAGACCGACGCACGCGCAAGGCAGAAACGGGGGATGTGTCTTGAATGGATGCGCATCGCATGGCCTCGAACAAGGCCGTGATCCTATACGCCTGCAACACCACGCAGCCATCTTGAAGACAGCACGCTGCTCCAGCTCGCTTCGGCGCATTCATCCGCATCGAATGACGCACACACCTGCCCACCTGCCGAACGCCCGCGTACGACCGTCGGGGTCTGCACGCGGGTGCCGGCGACAGCTGCGGCCTTATTTGGCCGGCACGCGCTCGTACTGCTCACCACCGGTATTGAGGTGGCCGTTGCTTTCGTCGATGGCGAAATTCACCGTCTCGCCATCGTTGGTGACCTGCAGCGCGCCGTCCTTGTAGACCGCCGGGTAGCTCTCGGTCTTGGGCTGGCGGCTGAAGAACTTCGGCGTGGTGCTGCGGACCATGAAGGTCTCGCCATTGCGCTCGATGTCCATCGTCTCGTCCTGCGACTGCAGGTTGACCCAGTGACCAACGAACTTCTCGCCTTCCACCTTGGCGCAACCGCTCATCAACAGTGCCGCGGCCAGCGCGGTGCCCATCCACTTCATCATCGTGCGTTCTCCAGTTGAGGCCGCAGCGAGGATGGCGGGTGGGGGATGTATGGGAGGTCAAGGCGTATTCGCCCAGCCTTCCGATGCGCGCGTTGATGAGGTTAGAAGACGTCGACCCGACTCTTGTTGACGTCCATTTTGCATCTGCTCCCGCGCCTTACCCGCCAAGGCCGAAACGCATCCCCTGCCGAGCTGTTGCGACAAGGTACCGTCTCAAATACGCTGTTTGAACTGCATTCGTAGAAATGACGGAGATATCGTGAAGTACATATGGATAGCTGTGCTGGCGACAGGATGTGCCGTTGTCTCGGTTTGTGCCCAGGCCGTTGCAATCCGGTGCGACACCTGCCAGGTAGACAGCGATTTTCGTGCTGAAGCAGTGAGCAGGGGGCCTGGCACCCATATCGTTTACAACGTAAAAGATAACCTGGTTCAACAGTGGTACGTCGGACCAGACGACACCGTGCCCGCGGCGGTGAAAGCTCCACCGACACCCATCGTGCGGCAGCAGGCGCCACAAGCCAAGGCGACTCAATAGGTCGCAAACGCGCACACGTTTCACGTAGTCGATGGGGGCCACCATTCGACCTATCGACACTATTCCGGTCGACACGCTGGGCTTGAATCCCATGCGCGCGAGAAGAGCGCAGACGACGACGTGACCGATGCAAACCTCAGGGCAATGGTTGAATCTGCCACGGGCAGCAGCTTGCGGATACAACAGGCCACACGCTCCGGAATCACCGCGTCGCTGACCAATCCAGATCGGACAAACCTGATCTTCAACGTTGTCTTCTAGGACGGCCCGCATGTCGGCGTGATCGTTGATTTGAATCGGGCCAACGGAAAATCCGAACCCGGCAGCGAAAGAACAGCAGCGGGCCAATCGATTCCGAAGCCAAGCCAGCGAACTTCCGGGCACCTGGACCAACAACGGGGGCGACAACCTGGCTCCGATGGTGGCGCTCATTCAACGCCTTGGCGGCACTGTGAGCGACGCGGGGTCTGCGGGCGCAGGCGGCACAATCACTGCCATCGTGTGCGTGGCTCAGCACTGCACGGTCGCGCGTTCGGCGTCGTGATCGACCGTTGGACTACATTCCAGGCGCTTACGACGATCGTTCGCTAGACGGCTGGAGTGCTCGACATGGCACAGGCAGGAAACCGGAAAAACCGCGCTCAGGTTTCACTAAATGTCGCGCGACAGGTTCGGCGCCACGCTGGAGCAGATCCATCGGTTCTATGTGTCGCTATGCACGATCAGCACACAAAGCGACATGGTGCCCGCCTGCGATGCACCGTTCGCCCAGACCACCAGGCCGGCTAGGCGAACGCATCTTGATGTAACCCGGCAGATGCGAGGTTTGGTAGATACCGTCACTCCCCAGCGGCTGGGCGACGAGCGACCGGCATCGCCGGATCGGTGGCGACCATCGGAGAAAGCCACTGAAGTAAATCCGGACGTGTCTCCAGCAAACATGGCGACAACCGCCACCTGCGAGCGGTCGAGCGCGCGGTCGCTCTGGCTGATCGCAGCGCTCTTGCAGGCGGCCTAAATCGCCATGACTCCGCCATCGATAAACAACTCGTGCCCCGCGATGAAGCTGGACGCGTCCGAGGCCAGGAACAGTACCGCCTCGGCGATCTCTTCGGCGTCGCCCAAACGCCCGAACGGAATCATTTGCTTGAACGCGTCCTCGGCCCCTGCATTGGCTTGCAGGTAGGTCTGCATGGCCGGTGTGTGGATCATGCCGGGCGACACCACGTTCACGCGGATGCCGCGGCTCTTCAGGTCGCTCGTCCAGGTGCGCGCGAACGAGCGGATGGCCGCCTTCGTCGCGCTGTAGACCGAGAGCGCGCCGATGCCCTTGCTGCCAGCCACAGAGCCGGCCAGGATCACAGCGCCGCCGCTCGCCATCAACGGCAGCGCCTTCTGTACGGTGAAGACCGTGCCCTTGATGTTGGTCGCCAACAGGCGCTCCAGGTGCGCAACGTCGATCTCGCCAAGCGCGGCCGACTCGGAAACGCCCGCGTTGGCGAAGACGACATCCAGCCGGCCGTGCTCCTGCTGGATGCGCGCATAGAGGCGGTCCATGTCCTCGGGCACGCCGACATCGCCCTGCACGCCCACCGCGCCGCCGCCGATCTCCGCCGCCGCGGCGTCCAACCGGTCCTGCCGCCTGCCCGTGATGTAGACCTGCGCGCCTTCGGCCGAAAACGCCCGCGCCGTCACCAGCCCAATGCCGTCCGTACCGCCGGTGACCACGACCACCTTGCCGTCGAATCGCTTGCCCATCGTGCTTCCTTGGTAAGTGGAGGATTGTTCCACTTAGTATATGGAGGTAGCCTCCACTTCCACAAGTCACGCCGGAACAGCCCATTGACCGCCGACACCCCCTTGCGCGCCGATGCCCAACGAAACCGCGAGCGCCTGCTCGCCGCAGCCGAGGCGGTGTTCCTGGAGCGCGGTGCCGAAGCCTCGATGGAAGACGTCGCCAAGCGCGCGGGTGTGGGCATCGGCACGCTGTATCGGCGCTTCCCCACACGCGAGTCGTTGTTTGCCGCGGCCTATAGCGGGCGCTTCCTGTCGCTGGCGGCTTCCAGTCACGCGCGCGCCTGTTCGCTCGACGCGCTGGCCGCGCTGCGCGCGTATCTGGAGGATCTGGCACTGCACACCAGCGTCTACCGTGGGCTGGCTGCGTCGCTCGGCGCCGTGCTGCAGAGCGGCACGCCAGGGTGCGAGGCCGTCAGCAAGGAAGGGCAGCAGCGTTTGCGCAGCGCGCAGAAGACCGGCCTCGTCCGCCGCGATGTTTCCTTCGACGATCTCGTCGTCGTCGCCATCGCGACATCGCTGGCCACCGAACAGCTCGGCTCGCCAAGGACGCGCATCGCGCACCTGATCGGGTTGTTCGTCGACGGCATCGCAGCGCCACGGATGGGAACGGCTGCCTAAGTCGGTCGGCCAGCACGATGACGTCCGGATTGCTCGATCGTTCGTTTGGGTGGTGAGGGCTCGGAACCCACGCAACGCGCAGTCGTTGACAGGGGAGAACGATCGTTCTACCTTGGCGTCGTGGACAAGCCAACAAACGACACACAACAGAAGATCCTGGCAACGGCTGAGGCGCTGATCTATCAGCACGGCATCCATGCCACCGGCATGGACCTGTTGGTGAAGACCTCAGGCGTGGCGCGGAAAAGCATCTACCGCCACTTCGACAACAAGGACGAGGTGGCCGCCGCTGCCCTGAACGCACGCGACGTCCGTTGGCTCGAGTGGTTCAGGCACGAGTGCGACAAGGCCGGCAGCCCCGAGGCGCGCATCCTGCGCATGTTCACGGTGCTCGAGGAATGGTTCCAGTCTGCCGGTTACCGCGGCTGTGCGTTCATCAATACCGCAGGCGAAGTCGGGGACCCCGACGATCCAATTCGCAAGATCGCCAAGCATCACAAACAGAAGTTGCTCGACTACACGCAGGAACTGACCGGGCAACTGGGTATCACGCAGCCGGTCGCACTGGCCCGCCAGCTGCTGCTTCTCATGGAAGGCGCAATCACCCTCTCGCGCGTGATGGGCGACGAGGACGCCGCAGACACCGCACGGGATATCGCGCAGTTGTTGATAAAACAGGCCGTCCGCTAGCGGCCTGACGCTCCGCCGCAATCTCAAACGACGATGTATCCACTTCGATTGGAGGCTTTGCCATGTCCAACGCTCACACGCGACCGCCGCTTCCCCCCTTCACCCGCGAATCGGCGATCGAAAAGGTACGACTCGCCGAAGACGGTTGGAATTCCCGCGATGCCGACAAGGTGTCGCTTGCCTATTCGCTCGACACCCAATGGCGCAACCGTGCCGAGTTCACCAACGGCCGGGAACAAGCGCGGCAGTTTCTTGCGCGCAAATGGAACAAGGAGCTGGAGTACCGCCTGATCAAGGAGCTGTGGGCCTTTACCGAAAACCGTATCGCTGTGCGCTATGCCTATGAATGGCACGACGACTCAGGCAACTGGTTCCGCTCTTACGGCAACGAGAACTGGGAATTCGGCGCCGATGGCCTGATGGAGCGCCGCTTCTCGTGCATCAACGACATGCCGATCAAGGAAAGCGACCGCAAGTTCCACTGGCCGCTGGGCCGTCGCCCGGATGATCATCCGGGGCTGTCTGATCTGGGTATGTGAGGGGTCTACGCGAATGAGATGAAAGCTCTCGGTGGTGGTTCTGCACGGGGGCTTTTGTTCGCCCTAGCACGCCTCAGTGGCATGCAGGGTTGCTACAAGAGCAACGGCGTCAGATTCATTTATAAAGGGCAACCTGACCGTGTTCCCAACTCTGCGCATAATGACGCCTAAGGAAGGTCTGAACA
>NZ_JAGHWR010000110.1:0-17557 GCF_017746155.1 Xanthomonas sp. D-36-1 | reverse complement strand
TGGTTCGGCGCGTCTGGCGCTGGACGGCGATCAGAGCGACATCGGTGTGCCGGCGATCCTGAAGCTGGTTGAAGCGCTGGATTCGTTCATTCCCGAGCCGACCCGCGACGTCGACCGTCCGTTCCTGATGCCGGTCGAAGACGTGTTCTCGATCTCCGGCCGCGGCACCGTGGTGACCGGTCGTATCGAGCGCGGCATCATCAAGGTGGGCGACGAAATCGAAATCGTCGGTATCCGCGATACGCAGAAGACCACCGTCACCGGCGTGGAAATGTTCCGCAAGCTGCTGGACCAGGGTCAGGCAGGCGACAACGCCGGTCTGCTGCTGCGCGGCACCAAGCGTGACGACGTCGAGCGCGGCCAGGTGCTGTGCAAGCCGGGTTCGATCAAGCCGCACACGGAGTTCGAAGCCGAAGTCTACGTCCTGTCCAAGGACGAGGGTGGCCGTCATACCCCGTTCTTCAAGGGCTACCGTCCGCAGTTCTACTTCCGCACCACCGACATCACTGGCGCTTGCCAGTTGCCGGAAGGCGTGGAAATGGTGATGCCGGGCGACAACGTGAAGATGGTCGTGACCCTGATCAACCCGGTCGCGATGGACGAGGGTCTGCGCTTCGCCATCCGTGAAGGCGGTCGTACCGTCGGTGCCGGCGTGGTTGCCAAGATCATCAAGTAAGTGCCTGCATCCAGCCGCCTGTTGGCGGCTGGATTCAAACGAATGGCGGGCCGGCTGAACCGCGGTCCGCCTTCGTTGTCTTAGGGTTTGCGGTAAACGAGTACATACGCCAGTAGCTCAATTGGCAGAGCAGCGGTCTCCAAAACCGCAGGTTGGGGGTTCGAGTCCCTCCTGGCGTGCCACTCCTCTTTCCGGCCCAGCGACTCGGGTCAGATCGGTAACTAGAGCCGGATGAATAGCAAAATCGAGCCTTCCAAGAGCGCGTCCTCTAGCGCTGATGTCGTTAAGTACGTTGTCTCCGCTGCCCTGGTGGTTGCGGGGCTTTTTTTGTGGTTCTGGTTTTCCGCTCCCGAACGCGCGACCCAGCTGGGCGCGTGGACGCCGCAACTGCGTGCGTTGGCTGTCATCGTCGGGTTGGTGGCGGGTGCATTTGTGTTTTTGGGTACCGGCAAGGGCCGGGAGACCCGCGAATTCCTGTCCGAGTCCAGGTTCGAGTTGCGTAAGGTTGTCTGGCCGACGCGCCAGGAAGCTATCCGCACCACCTGGGTCGTCATTGTTGTTGTAATCATTCTGAGTTTGCTGTTGGGCGGCTTCGACTTTGTCATCCAGAAGCTCACGCAGTGGTTCCTGGCTCGTTGAGGAGAATCAAGCAGTGAAGCGTTGGTATGTCGTTCACGCCTATTCAGGCTTCGAAAAATCCGTTGCGCAGGCATTGCGCGACCGTATCGCGCGTGCCGAGATGGAAGATCGTTTCGGCGACGTGCTGGTGCCGACCGAAGAGGTCATCGAAATGCGCGCCGGCCAGAAGCGTCGGTCCGAGCGCAAGTTCTTCCCCGGCTACGTGCTGGTGCAGATCGAAACGCATGAAGAAGCCGGTATTCCGCGCATCGACAACGAAAGCTGGCACCTGGTGAAGGAAACTTCCAAGGTGATGGGTTTCATTGGCGGCACCGCCGACCGTCCTCTGCCGATCCGCGACGAAGAGGCGGATGCGATCCTGCAGCGTGTGCAAGATGGCGTCGAGAAGCCGCGTCCGAAGGTATTGTTCGAGCCGGGCCAGATGGTGCGCGTCACCGAGGGTCCCTTCAACGACTTCAACGGCGTCGTCGAGGAAGTCAATTACGAAAAGAGCAGGCTGCGTGTTGCCGTGCTCATCTTCGGCCGCTCCACGCCGGTCGAGCTCGAATTCGGTCAGGTCGAGAAGGGCTGACCTTGTGGGCGCCGGCTAGGCGCTCGCCCCAAATGCTGCTATAGTGCGCGGCTCGCTGTCTTGGCGAACCGCCTGGAACCAATGGCTGCCGCATGGCGGCCGTCTGTGTGCGGTCAACAAGCGTGAAGCCGGGACACGTGAATCCCGGTCCGATGGGGAGCCTGCAGGTCAGGCGCTAGCACCCGGAGAGTATTGAAATGGCTAAGAAGATTACTGCTTTCATCAAGTTGCAGGTCAAGGCCGGTCAGGCCAACCCTGCGCCGCCGGTTGGCCCTGCACTGGGTCAGCGCGGTCTGAACATCATGGAATTCTGCAAGGCATTCAACGCCGCGACGGCGAAGCTGGAGCCGGGTCTGCCGACGCCGGTGATCATCACCGCGTATTCCGACCGTACCTTCACGTTCGTCACCAAGAGCACCCCGGCCAGCGTGCTGCTCAAGAAGGCCGCAGGCGTGAGCTCCGGCTCGAAGCGTCCTAACACCGACAAGGTGGGTAAGGTGACGCGCAAGCAGCTGGAAGAGATCGCCAAGGTCAAGGAAGCCGATTTGACGGCAGCCGAACTGGAAGCGGCGGTGCGCACGATTGCGGGTTCTGCCCGCAGCATGGGTTTGACGGTGGAGGGCTAAGAGATGGCACAGAGCAAGCGCGTTAAGGCCATTACGGCCGCTGTCGTTCCGGGCAAGACCTATGCCTTCGAAGACGCAATCAAGATCCTGAAGACCGCCACCAAGGCGAAGTTCGTCGAGTCGATCGACGTTGCCGTGCGCCTGGGTGTGGACGCCAAGAAGTCCGACCAGCAGGTGCGCGGTTCCACCGTGCTGCCGGCCGGTACCGGCAAGAGCGTGCGCGTCGCAGTGTTCGCACCGGCAGGCGCCAAGGCTGACGAAGCTCTGGCCGCTGGCGCCGAGGCGGTGGGCATGGACGACCTGGCCGAGAAGATGCAGGCCGGCGATCTGAACTATGACGTGGTCATCGCGACCCCGGACGCCATGCGCGTCGTCGGTAAGCTGGGCACCCTGCTGGGTCCGCGCGGCTTGATGCCGAACCCGAAGGTCGGCACCGTGTCGGCCAATCCGGGCGAGGCGGTCAAGAATGCCAAGTCGGGCCAGGTGCGCTACCGCACCGACAAGGCCGGCATCATCCACTGCACCATCGGCAAGGCCAGCTTCGACGACGAAGCGCTGAAGTCGAACCTGCAGGCGCTGTTGCTGGATCTGGTCAAGGCCAAGCCGGCGACCTCGAAGGGTACCTACCTGCAGAAGGTCTCGGTCAGCTCGACCATGGGTCCGGGCGTGACGGTCGACCAGTCGAGCCTGTCGCTGAAGTAAGCGAATGCGTCCGGCGTCATGCGCCTGACGTATTTGGCAGTACAGCATTGTTTTTCCGGCCCGGGTCACCGTGTGCTGGGAGTCCGTTCCCTCCTTTGGGCAACGGACATTTTGAAGGCGATCGCCGGCACGTCCGACGGTAGCCGTCAAAGACCGCAGGCGCGGTCAGCGCAGATCGACGACGGGCAGGGATGCTCGTACTGGCAAGGAGTCGCCGTCGATGCAGCGGGATCGCTTAATTGGTTCGTTTCGAGCCGGCCGGCGTAGATGGTGTCACCCTTCTGGAGCTTTCTGGTTTACGCGCGTCTGGGACATCCCGGATCGAGTCCACTCCAGGTCTAGAACGGCCACCAAAGGAACATCGGTCGATGTTCCCGGCTTCCAGGAAGGAGGCTGCCCTGGACCGCGACCGGCAGGAGCCGCGAGCGGAGTAGTTTGAAGCCGGGATTAGCGATTCGGCATTGGGATTTGCAGGCTGCTTCACGGCTCTGGCGAATCCTGAATCACCAATCCCGAATACCGGCTTTAACGGAGGAGTGCAATGGCTCTCAATCTGTCCCAGAAGCAAGAAGTAGTCGCCGAGCTGGCAGACATCGCCGCCAAGGCCCACTCCCTGATCGCCGCCGAATACGCTGGCACCACGGTCTCCCAGATGACCGCGATGCGTAAGCAGGCCCGCGAAACCGGCGTGTTCTTGAAAGTTGTCAAGAACACCCTGGCTGCGCGTGCCGTTGAAGGTACTGATTTCGCTGTCGCTGCTGACAAGCTGGTTGGTCCTTTGCTGTATGCGTTTTCGATGGAGGAGCCCGGCGCAGCCGGTCGCCTGATCAAGGAATTTGCCAAGAGCAACGACAAGCTGCAGGCCAAGGTCGTGTCCATCGGCGGGGAACTGTTCCCGGCTGGACACGTCGACGTGTTGGCCTCGCTGCCGACCCGTGACCAGGCCCTGGCCATGCTGGCCCGCGTGCTGTCC
Organism: Xanthomonas sp. D-36-1; assembly: GCF_017746155.1. NCBI lineage: Bacteria > Pseudomonadati > Pseudomonadota > Gammaproteobacteria > Lysobacterales > Lysobacteraceae > Xanthomonas > Xanthomonas sp. D-36-1. The sequence continues at coordinate 13,370 of NZ_JAGHWR010000110.1, read as the reverse complement.
GAACCGGCTGCGATGTTCGCCCGTGCCGTCAAGGCCGTTGGCGACAAGCAGGGTGGTGGCGACGAAGCCGCCGCGCCGGTCGCCGAGACTGCCGAAGCTTGATGTCCTAGCGTTCGCTAGAACCCCAATCCAGAAAATCATTTATAAGGTAATCACAATGTCCCTTACCAACGAACAGATCGTCGACGCCATCGCCGAGAAGTCCCTGATGGAAGTGATGGAGCTGGTCAAGGCCATCGAAGAAAAGTTCGGCGTCTCCGCCGCTGCCCCGGTCGCTGCTGCTGCAGCTGGCCCGGCCGCCGTGGTCGAAGAGCAGACCGAGTTCAACGTGGTGCTGACCAACTGTGGCACCAACAAGGTCGGCGTCATTAAGGCCGTCCGCGCCTTGACCGGCCTGGGTCTGAAGGAAGCCAAGGATCTGACCGAAGCCGGTGGCATGCTGAAGGAAGGCGCTTCGAAGGACGAAGCCGAGAAGATCAAGAAGGAACTGACCGAAGCTGGCGCGACTGTCGAAATCAAGTAAGCAACACTTTGCATCGCCAGCGTTTCATGGTGATGCACTGAAGGCTGGGAGCGTAAAGCTCCCGGCCTTTGGCCGTTGATGGAAAGCCGGGATTTGAGATTCGGCATTCGGGATTCGAAGGCAGCCTTCGCTAATCCCCAATCCCTTCATCCCCAATCCTCGCCTCATCGAGTTGGTAGTTGGAAGTAGCGGGAGAAGGCGTGCTGGTGCCGGCAATACCAGCGACTTCCAACTGACAACTTGAATGTGAGTCCCTCACAAGAGCAGCGCACATCCATGTGCGCGGGTTCAGTTTTGTTATTTCAGGGCCGCCGCGATGTGGCCCCCGCAGCCTAGGGTGAAGACCTCATGACGTCTTATTCGTTCACCGAAAAAAAGCGTATCCGCAAGGACTTCGGTAAGCAGCGCTCGATCCTCGAAGTGCCGTTTCTGCTTGCCATCCAGGTGGATTCCTACCGCGAATTCCTGCAGGAAGACGTGGAGCCGAACAAGCGTAAGGACCTCGGTCTGCACGCGGCATTGAAGTCGGTGTTCCCGATTTCCAGCTACAGCGGCAACGCTGCGCTGGAGTACGTCGGTTACAAGTTGGGTCAGCCGGTGTTTGACGAGCGTGAATGCCGTCAGCGCGGCATGAGCTATGGCGCGCCGCTGCGCGTGACCGTGCGCTTGGTGATCTACGACCGCGAGTCGTCGACCAAGGCGATCAAGTACGTGAAGGAGCAGGAGGTCTATCTCGGCGAAATTCCGCTGATGACCGGCAACGGTACCTTCATCGTCAACGGCACCGAGCGCGTGATCGTCTCGCAGCTGCACCGCTCGCCGGGCGTGTTCTTCGATCACGACCGTGGCAAGACCCACAGCTCGGGCAAGCTGCTGTACAGCGCCCGCATCATTCCGTACCGCGGTTCCTGGCTGGATTTCGAGTTCGACCCGAAGGATGCGCTGTTCACCCGTATCGACCGTCGCCGCAAGCTGCCGGTGTCGATCCTGCTGCGCGCGCTTGGCTACAGCAACGAAGAGATGCTGGCCGAGTTCTTCGAGATCAACACCTTCCACATCAACCCGGACGAAGGCGTGCAGCTGGAGCTGGTGCCGGAGCGTCTGCGTGGTGAAACGCTGAACTTCGACCTGGCCGACGGCGACAAGGTCATCGTGGAGGCGGGCAAGCGCATCACTGCGCGTCACGTCAAGCAACTGGAAGCCGCCGGCGTTGCCGCGCTGGCCGTGCCGGACGACTACCTGGTCGGCCGCATCCTGTCGCACGACGTGGTCGATGGCTCCACCGGCGAACTGCTGGCCAATGCCAACGACGAGATCAACGAAGACCAGCTGGCTGCCTTCCGCAAGGCGGGCGTCGATGCGGTTGGCACCCTGTGGGTGAACGATCTGGATCGTGGTCCGTACCTCTCCAACACCTTGCGCATCGATCCGACCAAGACGCAGCTGGAAGCGCTGGTCGAAATCTACCGCATGATGCGTCCGGGCGAGCCGCCGACCAAGGAAGCGGCGCAGAATCTGTTCCACAACCTGTTCTTCACCTTCGAGCGCTACGACCTGTCCACGGTCGGCCGCATGAAGTTCAACCGTCGCGTCGGCCGCAAGGACGTGCTGGGCGAGTCGGTGCTGTACGACAAGAAGTACTTTGCCGAGCGTAACGACGAAGAATCCAAGCGTCTGGTTGCCGAGCACGCCGACACCTCCGACATCCTGGAAGTGATCAAGGTGCTCACCGAAATCCGCAACGGTCGCGGCGTGGTCGATGACATCGATCACCTGGGCAACCGTCGCGTGCGTTCGGTCGGCGAAATGGCCGAGAACGTGTTCCGCGTGGGCCTGGTCCGCGTCGAGCGCGCGGTCAAGGAGCGTCTGTCGATGGCCGAGTCCGAAGGCCTGACCCCGCAGGAACTGATCAACGCCAAGCCGGTGGCTGCCGCGATCAAGGAATTCTTCGGCTCCTCGCAGCTGTCGCAGTTCATGGACCAGAACAACCCGCTGTCGGAAGTGACGCACAAGCGTCGCGTCTCCGCGCTGGGTCCGGGCGGTCTGACCCGCGAACGCGCCGGTTTCGAAGTGCGCGACGTGCACCCGACCCATTACGGCCGCGTCTGCACCATCGAAACGCCGGAAGGCCCGAACATCGGCCTGATCAACTCGCTGGCCGTATTCGCCCGCACCAACCAGTACGGCTTCCTCGAGACGCCGTACCGTAAGGTGCTGGACGGCAAGGTCTCCGACGACGTCGAATACCTGTCGGCGATCGAAGAAAACGAGTACGTGATCGCCCAGGCGAACGCGCTGACCGATGCCAAGAACATGCTTACCGAGCAGTTCGTGCCGTGCCGGTTCCAGGGCGAATCGCTGCTGAAGCCGCCGTCCGAAGTGCACTTCATGGACGTTTCGCCGATGCAGACCGTGTCGGTCGCAGCGGCGCTGGTGCCGTTCCTCGAGCACGACGACGCCAACCGCGCACTGATGGGCGCCAACATGCAGCGCCAGGCCGTGCCGACGCTGCGTTCGCAGAAGCCGCTGGTCGGTACCGGCATCGAGCGCGCGGTTGCGCGCGACTCGGGCGTGACCGTCAATGCGCTGCGTGGTGGCGTGATCGAGCAGATCGACGCAGCCCGCATCGTGGTCAAGGTCAATGAGGCAGAAATCGGCGGCGGCACCGATGCCGGCGTGGATATCTACAACCTGATCAAGTACACCCGCTCCAACCAGAACACCTGCATCAACCAGCGTCCGTTGGTGAATGTGGGCGACGTGATCGCGCGCGGCGACGTGCTGGCCGACGGCCCGTCCACCGACATCGGTGAGCTGGCGCTGGGCCAGAACATGCTGATCGCGTTCATGCCGTGGAACGGCTACAACTTCGAAGACTCCATCCTGCTCTCCGAGCGCGTGGTGGAAGAGGATCGTTACACCACGATCCACATCGAAGAGCTGACCTGCGTTGCGCGCGACACCAAGTTGGGGCCGGAGGAAATTTCCGCCGACATCCCGAACGTGTCCGAGCAGGCCTTGAACCGTCTGGATGAAAGCGGCGTGGTGTACATCGGTGCAGAAGTGCGCGCCGGCGACATCATGGTCGGCAAGGTCACGCCGAAAGGCGAAAGCCAGCTGACCCCGGAAGAAAAGCTGCTGCGTGCGATTTTCGGCGAGAAGGCGTCCGACGTGAAGGACAGCTCGCTGCGCGTGCCCCCGGGCATGGACGGCACCGTCATCGACGTTCAGGTCTTCACCCGCGACGGCATCGAGAAGGACAAGCGTGCGCGTCAGATCGAAGAGTCTGAAATCAAGCGCGTCAAGAAGGACTTCGACGACCAGTTCCGCATTCTGGAAGCGGCCATCTACGCGCGTCTGCGCTCGCAGATCGTGGGTAAGGTCACAAACGGCGGCGCGAACCTGAAGAAGGGCGACACCGTCACCGACGCGTACCTGGACGGGCTGAAGAAGTCCGATTGGTTCCAGCTGCGCATGAAGGACGAAGACGCTGCCGACGCCATCGAGCGTGCGCAGAAGCAGATCCAGGCGCACGAGAAGGAATTCGAGGCACGCTTCGCCGACAAGCGCGGCAAGATCACCCAGGGCGACGACCTCGCACCGGGCGTGCTGAAGATGGTCAAGGTGTTCCTGGCCGTGAAGCGCCGCATCCAGCCGGGCGACAAGATGGCAGGCCGCCACGGCAACAAGGGTGTGGTCTCCAACGTGGTGCCCGTGGAAGACATGCCGTACATGGCCACCGGCGAGTCGGTCGACATCGTGTTGAACCCGCTCGGCGTGCCGTCGCGTATGAACATCGGCCAGATTCTGGAAGTGCATCTGGGTTGGGCCGCCAAGGGTCTGGGTCGCAAGATCCAGCGCATGCTGGAAGCCCAAGCCGCCGTCAGCGAACTGCGCAAGTTCCTCAACGACATCTACAACCACGACAACGCGATCAATGCACAGCGCGTGGACCTGTCGCAGTTCAGCGATGAGGAATTGCTCAACCTGGGCAAGAACCTGATCGACGGCGTGCCGATGGCCACCCCGGTGTTCGACGGCGCCAGCGAAGCGGAAATCAAGCGCATGCTGGAGCTGGCCGACCTGCCGCAGAGCGGTCAGACCCAGCTGTACGACGGTCGTACTGGCGAAGCGTTCGATCGCAAGACCACGGTCGGCTACATGCATTACCTGAAGTTGAACCACTTGGTCGACGACAAGATGCATGCGCGCTCGACGGGCCCGTACTCGCTGGTGACCCAGCAGCCGCTGGGCGGCAAGGCGCAGTTCGGTGGTCAGCGCTTCGGCGAAATGGAAGTCTGGGCGCTGGAAGCCTACGGCGCGGCCTACACCCTGCAGGAAATGCTGACGGTGAAGTCCGACGACGTGCAGGGCCGCAACCAGATGTACAAGAACATCGTCGATGGTGAGCACGAGATGGTCGCGGGCATGCCGGAATCCTTCAACGTGTTGGTGAAGGAAATCCGCTCGCTGGCGATCAACATGGAACTGGAAGAGTAAGAGCCGGGCCCGGTCAGGGGCCGGCAACCCGGAAGAGGCGAGCGCTCAGCGCGTGCGTTCTTCCGGGGGACGGTCCCTGATTCCAGTCCCGATCGAAGCTGTTCGCGTTTCATCTCAGATACGAAATTCCTCCGACCCGGAGATATCAAATGAAAGACCTGCTCAACCTCTTCAATCAGCAGCGCCAGACGCTGGATTTCGACGCGATCAAGATCGCGTTGGCGTCGCCGGACCTGATCCGTTCGTGGTCCTACGGCGAAGTGAAGAAGCCCGAAACCATCAACTACCGGACCTTCAAGCCCGAGCGTGACGGCCTGTTCTGCGCCGCCATCTTCGGACCGATCAAGGACTACGAGTGCCTGTGCGGCAAGTACAAGCGCATGAAGCACCGTGGCGTGGTCTGCGAAAAGTGCGGCACCGAAGTGACCCTGGCCAAGGTGCGCCGCGAGCGCATGGGCCACATCGACCTGGCCTCGCCGGTGGCGCACATCTGGTTCCTCAAGTCGCTGCCGTCGCGCATTGGCTTGATGCTGGACATGACCCTGCGTGACATCGAGCGCGTGCTGTACTTCGAAGCCTATGTCGTCACCGAGCCGGGCCTGACCCCGCTCGAGCGCCGCCAGCTGCTGACCGAAGAGCAGTATCTGACCGCGCGCCAGGAGTACAACGACGACTTCGACGCCGCCATGGGCGCCGAGGCCGTGTATGAGCTGCTGCGCACGATCGACCTGCAATCGGAAATGACCCGTCTGCGCGAGGAAATCGCCAGCACCGGTTCGGAAACCAAGCTCAAGCGTTTGACCAAGCGCATCAAGCTGATCGAAGCCTTCCTGGAATCGGGTAACCGTCCGGAGTGGATGGTCATGACCGTGCTGCCGGTGCTGCCGCCGGATCTGCGTCCGCTGGTGCCGCTGGATGGCGGCCGCTTCGCGACCTCGGATCTGAACGATCTGTACCGCCGCGTGATCAACCGTAACAACCGTCTGCGTCGCCTGCTGGAGCTCAATGCTCCGGACATCATCGTGCGCAACGAAAAGCGCATGCTGCAGGAATCGGTCGATGCGCTGCTGGACAACGGCCGTCGCGGTCGTGCCATCACCGGCACTAACAAGCGTCCGCTGAAGTCGCTGGCCGACATGATCAAGGGCAAGCAGGGCCGGTTCCGTCAGAACCTGCTCGGCAAGCGCGTGGACTATTCCGGCCGTTCGGTCATCACCGTCGGTCCGTACCTCAAGCTGCACCAGTGCGGCCTGCCGAAGAAGATGGCGCTCGAGCTGTTCAAGCCGTTCGTGTTCGCCAAGCTGCAGCGTCGTGGTTTGGCCACCACCATCAAGGCCGCCAAGAAGCTGGTCGAGCGCGAAGAAGCCGAAGTCTGGGACATCCTGGAAGAAGTGATTCGCGAGCATCCGGTGCTGTTGAACCGCGCGCCGACCCTGCACCGCCTGGGCATCCAGGCGTTCGAGCCGGTGTTGATCGAAGGCAAGGCCATCCAGCTGCATCCGCTGGTCTGTACGGCCTTCAACGCCGACTTCGACGGCGACCAGATGGCTGTCCACGTTCCGCTCTCGCTGGAAGCCCAGCTGGAAGCGCGTGCGTTGATGATGTCCACCAACAACATCCTGTCGCCGGCCAACGGCGAGCCGATCATCGTGCCGTCGCAGGACGTGGTGTTGGGTCTGTACTACATGAGCCGCGCCCTGGAGAACAAGAAGGGCGAAGGCATGGTGTTCGCCAACACCAGCGAAGTGAAGCGCGCCTACGACAACCGCGTGGTCGAACTGCACGCCAAGGTCAAGGTGCGCATCACCCAGGTGGACGTGGAAGCCGGCGGCAAGCGCAGTAGCGGCACCTCGATCGTGGATACCACGGTCGGTCGTGCGCTGCTGAGCGAAATCCTGCCTGAAGGCCTGCCGTTCCAGCTGGCCAACACCGAGATGACCAAGAAGAACATCTCGCGCCTGATCAACTCCAGCTACCGTCTGCTGGGCTTGAAGGACACCGTCGTGTTCGCCGACAAGCTGATGTACACCGGCTACGCCTACGCGACCCGCGCCGGCGTGTCGATCGGTATCGACGACATGCTGATCCCCGACGAGAAGAAGGGCATCCTCACCGAGGCCGAAGCCGAAGTGCTGGAAATCCAGGAGCAGTACCAGTCGGGTCTGGTCACCGCCGGCGAGCGCTACAACAAGGTCGTGGACATCTGGTCGCGGACCAGCGAGCGCATCGCCAAGGCGATGATGGACACCATCGGTACCGAAAAGGTCGAGAACGCCAAGGGGGAGACCATCGACCAGAAGTCGATGAACTCGCTGTACATCATGGCCGACTCCGGTGCCCGTGGTAGCCAGGCGCAGATCCGTCAGCTGGCCGGTATGCGCGGCCTGATGGCGCGTCCGGACGGTTCGATCATCGAGACGCCCATCAAGGCGAACTTCCGCGAAGGCCTGAACGTGCAGGAGTACTTCAACTCCACCCACGGTGCCCGTAAGGGTCTGGCCGATACCGCGCTGAAGACGGCGAACTCCGGTTACCTGACCCGCCGCCTGGTCGACGTGGCGCAGGACGTGGTGATCACCGAAATCGATTGCGGCACCACTGAAGGGTTGATCATGACCCCGATCGTGGAAGGTGGCGACGTGGTCGAGCCGTTGCGCGAGCGCGTGCTGGGCCGCGTGGTGGCCGAGGACGTGTACCTGCCGGGCAACGACGAAGAGCCGATCGTCACCCGCAACACGCTGCTCGACGAAGCCTGGGTGGCCAAGCTCGAAGACGCCAGCGTGCAGTCGGTGAAGGTGCGTTCGACCATCAGCTGCGAATCCTCGTTCGGCGTGTGCGCACGCTGCTACGGCCGCGATCTCGCACGTGGTCACCAGGTCAACATCGGCGAAGCGGTCGGCGTCATCGCTGCGCAGTCGATCGGTGAGCCGGGTACCCAGCTGACCATGCGTACGTTCCACATCGGTGGTGCGGCGTCGCGTGCGGCTGCGGTGGACAACATCACCGTCAAGACCACCGGTTCGGTCAAGTTCAACAACCTCAAGTCGGTGGCGCATGCCAGCGGTTCGCTGGTTGCGGTCTCGCGTTCTGGCGAACTGTCCGTGCTCGATGGCCATGGCCGCGAGCGCGAGCGTTACAAGCTGCCGTACGGCGCGACCATCACCGCCAAAGACGGCGATGCGGTCAAGGCCGGGCAGAGCGTTGCCAACTGGGATCCGCATAACCACCCGATCGTGTCGGAAGTGGCCGGTTTCATCCGCTTCATCGACTTCGTCGACGGCGTCACCGTCATCGAGAAGACCGACGAGCTGACCGGTCTGGCGTCGCGCGAAATCACCGACCCGAAGCGTCGCGGCGCACAGGCCAAGGAGCTGCGTCCGATCGTGCGCATCGTCGATGCCAAGGGCAACGACCTAACGATTCCGAACACGGATCTGCCGGCCCAGTACCTGTTGCCGCCGCGTTCCATCGTCAACCTGCAGGACGGCGCTGCCGTCGGCGTGGGCGACGTGGTTGCCAAGATCCCGCAGGAAGCGTCCAAGACCCGCGACATCACCGGTGGTCTGCCGCGCGTTGCCGACTTGTTCGAAGCACGCAAGCCGAAGGACCCGGCGATCCTGGCAGAACGCTCGGGCATCATCAGCTTCGGTAAGGACACCAAGGGCAAGCAGCGCCTGATCATCAAGGATACCGATGGTTCGGAACACGAAGAGCTGATTCCCAAGTACCGCCAGATCATCGTGTTCGAAGGCGAACACGTGACCAAGGGCGAGACCGTGGTGGACGGCGAGCCGAGCCCGCAGGACATCCTGCGCCTGCTGGGTGTCGAACCGCTGGCCGCTTACCTGGTCAAAGAAATCCAGGACGTGTATCGCCTGCAGGGCGTGAAGATCAACGACAAGCACATCGAGGTGATCACTCGCCAGATGCTGCGTAAGGTCGAGATCGTTGATCAGGGCAACAGCAAGTTCCTCAACGGCGAGCAGGTCGAGCGCCAGCGCGTCATCGAGGAAAATGCCCGCCTGGTCAAGCGCAACGAACTGCCGGCCAAGTACGATCCGGTGTTGCTGGGTATCACCAAGGCATCGCTGGCCACCGAGTCGTTCATTTCGGCGGCATCGTTCCAGGAGACCACCCGCGTGTTGACCGAGGCAGCCGTGCGCGGCACCCGCGACAACCTGCGCGGTCTGAAGGAAAACGTGATCGTGGGTCGCCTGATCCCGGCCGGTACGGGTCTGGCGTACCACGCCGGACGTCGCAAGGCCTCGGGTCTGACCGACTCGGAAATGGAAACGCTGTCGGGCAAGCCGGCAGTCGCCGAACCGGTCGCCGCAGTGGCCGACGCTGGCGCGGACGAGGAGTAAGCGCTCCGACGGCGGTCGCAAGATCGCCGTAAGCCAAGCGAAAAGGAGGGCAGGACGCCCTCCGTTTTCCGGCCTTGGATGGGCCAGCAGGTTCAGATTTCGTGAAGTTGACGGAGTTTCTTCCTGCCAGCTATACTTCTCTGTCTCGGTGGGCCGGTCTCGGCCTGCCTTTGTTTTCGTGCAGGCCGTGTCGGCCTATCAATCAGAAGAATCAACTGATGACGACGATCAATCAGCTGGTCCGCAAGCCTCGGCAAGCGACCACCTACAAGAGTGCCTCTCCGGCACTGGACAAGTGTCCGCAGCGCCGTGGCGTCTGCACACGCGTCTATACCACTACCCCGAAGAAGCCGAACTCGGCCCTGCGTAAAGTCGCCAAGGTGCGTCTGACGAATCAGGAAGAGGTCATCAGCTACATCGGTGGTGAAGGCCACAACCTGCAGGAGCACTCCGTGGTCCTGATCCGCGGTGGCCGCGTCAAGGATCTTCCCGGTGTGCGTTATCACACCGTCCGTGGTTCGCTGGACGCCGCCGGCGTCGCCAAGCGTCGTCAAGGCCGTTCCAAGTACGGCGCCAAGCGCCCGAAGAGCTAAGGAAACACTCAAATGTCCCGTAAAGGTTCTACTCCGCAGCGCACCGTCCTGCCAGATCCAAAGCATGGCAGCGAAACCATTGCCCGCTTCATCAACATGGTGATGCAAAGTGGCAAGAAGTCGGTTGCTGAGAAAATTGTCTATGGCGCAATGGACGTCATTGGCGAAAAGAATCCGAATGCCATCGAACTGGTGCAGAAAGCACTGGACAACGTGGCCCCGGCTGTCGAAGTTAAATCGCGTCGCGTCGGTGGTGCTACCTATCAGGTGCCCGTCGAAGTGCGTTCCTCCCGTCGCATGGCGCTGGCGATGCGCTGGTTGATCGATTCCGCGCGCAAGCGTGGCGAGAACACCATGCCGCGTAAGCTGGCTGCAGAACTGTTGGACGCCTCGGAAAGCCGCGGCGGCGCGATCAAGAAGCGCGAAGAGACCCACCGTATGGCGGAGGCGAACAAGGCGTTCGCACATTACCGCTGGTGACCTCGGGGGCCTTGGTAACGGGGCCCTTCAGCACCATATGAGTGCTGTTTGCGACGCATCTTGCGTCGCATCCAATCCGAAGGCCGCCGAAAGGCGGCGTTCGGCCATCCGAAATCCAAGAAATTGAGAGGCTCCCCGTGGCCCGCACCACCCCTATCGAGCGTTACCGCAACTTCGGCATCATGGCCCACATCGATGCCGGCAAGACCACCACGTCCGAACGCATCCTGTTCTACACCGGTGTGAGTCACAAGATCGGCGAAGTCCATGACGGCGCTGCAGTGATGGACTGGATGGAGCAGGAGCAGGAGCGTGGTATCACCATCACCTCCGCTGCGACCACCGCGTTCTGGTCGGGTATGGACAAGTCCATGCCGCAGCACCGCTTCAACATCATCGACACCCCCGGGCACGTCGACTTCACCATCGAAGTGGAGCGCTCCTTGCGCGTGCTCGACGGTGCGGTGTTCGTGCTGTGCGCCGTGGGTGGCGTGCAGCCGCAGTCCGAGACCGTGTGGCGCCAGGCCAACAAGTATTCCGTACCGCGCATGGCCTTCGTCAACAAGATGGACCGTACCGGTGCCAACTTCGACAAGGTCGTTGAGCAGCTGAAGGCCCGTCTGGGTGCCTATGCCGTGCCGATGCAGGTGCCGATCGGCGCCGAAGACGGCTTTGAGGGCGTGGTCGACCTGCTGAAGATGAAGGCGATCCATTGGGATACCGCATCGCAGGGCACCACCTTCGAATACCGCGACATTCCGGCCGAGCTGGTCGATGTCGCGACCGAGGCACGTTCGTTCATGGTCGAAGCGGCTGCAGAAGCCAGCGAAGACCTGATGGACAAGTACCTCAACGAGGGCGACCTGAGCGAGCAGGAGATCCTGTCGGGTCTGCGCGAGCGCACCTTGAAGGTGGAGATCGTGCCGGTGTTCTGCGGCTCGGCGTTCAAGAACAAGGGCGTGCAGGCCATGCTCGACGGCGTCGTGCATTTGCTGCCGTCGCCGGCGGACCGTCCGCCGGTGCAGGGTATCGACGAAGACGAGAAGGAAGACACGCGCGCTGCGACCGATACCGCGCCGTTCTCGGCGCTGGCGTTCAAGATCATGACCGACCCGTTCGTGGGCTCGCTGACGTTCTTCCGTGTCTACTCGGGCACGCTGAACTCCGGCGACCAGGTCTACAACCCGGTCAAGTCGAAGAAAGAGCGCGTGGGCCGCATCCTGCAGATGCACTCCAACAATCGCGAAGAGATCAAGGAAGTGCGCGCGGGCGACATCGCCGCTGCCGTGGGTCTGAAGGACGTCACCACCGGTGACACGCTGTGTGCGCAGGACAAGATCATCACCCTGGAGCGCATGGTGTTCCCGGAACCTGTGATCTCGATGGCGGTGGAGCCGAAGACCAAGTCGGACCAGGAAAAGATGGGCATGGCCCTGGGCCGTCTGGCACAGGAAGATCCCTCGTTCCGCGTCAAGACCGACGAGGAATCCGGCCAGACCATCATCTCGGGCATGGGCGAGTTGCACCTGGACATCATCGTCGATCGCATGCGTCGCGAGTTCAATGTCGAGGCCAACGTCGGCAAGCCGCAGGTGGCCTACCGCGAAACGATCCGCAAGTCCGACGTCAAGTCTGATTACAAGCACGCCAAGCAGTCCGGTGGTAAGGGTCAGTACGGTCACGTGGTGATCGAGCTGTCGCCGATGACCGAAGAAGAGCGCAAGAGCGACAACGTCAAAGACGATTTCTTGTTCGTCAACGACATCACCGGCGGCATCATTCCGAAGGAGTTCATCCCCTCGGTTGAGAAGGGTCTGCGCGAGACGATCACCAGTGGTCCGATCGCCGGCTTCCCGGTGGTGGGGGTGAAGGTCAAGCTGGTGTTCGGCTCGTACCATGACGTCGACTCCTCGGAAATGGCGTTCAAGCTGGCTGCATCGATGGCGTTCAAGCAGGGCTTCGCGAAAGCCAGCCCGGTGTTGCTGGAGCCGATCATGAAGGTCGAAATCGTCAGCCCGGAGGATTACCTGGGTGACGTGATGGGCGACGTGAGCCGCCGTCGTGGCGTGTTGCAGGGTCAGGACGACAGCCCGTCGGGCAAGATCATCAACGCGATGATCCCGTTGGGTGAAATGTTCGGTTACGCCACTTCGCTGCGCTCGATGAGCCAGGGCCGTGCGACGTTCTCGATGGAATTCGACCACTACGAAGAGGCACCGGCCAACATCGCCGACGCCGTCACCAAGAAGGGCTGAGTTCGCTCAGCCGCTTCTCACAAATTTTTCAATTAGAGGTAGTTAGTCATGGCAAAAGCTAAATTCGAGCGCACCAAGCCGCACGTGAACGTCGGCACCATCGGTCACGTTGACCATGGCAAGACCACGTTGACCGCTGCGCTGACCAAGATCGGTGCCGAGCGTTTCGGTGGTGAGTTCAAGGCGTACGACGCGATCGACGCGGCGCCGGAAGAGAAGGCGCGCGGCATCACGATTTCGACCGCGCACGTCGAATACGAATCCCCGACCCGCCACTACGCGCACGTTGATTGCCCCGGCCACGCCGACTACGTCAAGAACATGATCACCGGTGCGGCCCAGATGGACGGCGCGATTCTGGTGTGCTCGGCCGCTGACGGCCCGATGCCGCAGACCCGTGAGCACATCCTGCTCTCGCGTCAGGTCGGTGTGCCGCACATCGTCGTGTTCCTGAACAAGGCCGACATGGTCGACGACGCCGAGCTGCTCGAGCTGGTCGAAATGGAAGTGCGCGAGCTGCTGAGCAAGTACGACTTCCCGGGCGACGACACCCCGATCATCCATGGTTCGGCGCGTCTGGCGCTGGACGGCGATCAGAGCGACATCGGTGTGCCGGCGATCCTGAAGCTGGTCGAAGCGCTGGATTCGTTCATTC
>NZ_JAGHWR010000109.1:0-4283 GCF_017746155.1 Xanthomonas sp. D-36-1 | reverse complement strand
GCTAAAAGTGGGGGGATTACCGCCCGAGAGTGGTGGAAGTGGGGGAATTTGATCGCTCCAAAGCTCGCTCGGCCGGCGTTTGCCAGCGTTCGATTTGGGGTTCACCTCGGATGTGGCCGGTTGTTGGATCCTTTTCCAGGTTCACTCGTGCCCACTTCGAGTCGATATCCAATTGGCGCGTGGCTTCATCGAAGTGATTGTCAATGAGGCGCTCAGCCGTCGCTTTGGCCTCTTGCTCCCACACGTTCTTCGCATCCCAGTGGCCCCGACCTTCGATGGCTCTTTCAAGCCGCGCGGTGATCAGGCGTTGAGGATCACCCACTTGATCCTTGGCAGCGCCGATGACAGACGCTTTGACTTCAATGACTTCCCAGCGTCCGCTTTCAGGATTGAAGCCGGCCAGGTCGTTGCCGTGGCCAGAATTGTTCTGGATCGGGACCAGGTCGCGATAGCCTTGCTCAGCCAGTCGATGCGAGACGATTGCTTCACCAATGTCGCCGGTCTCTGCTCGGGTCAATGCCGAGAGTTCTCGTCCACCCACCGACTTGGTGATCGCTTGCTCAAACGACACCGAGCCATTGAACATGCTGATATCTTGCCGCGCCAAGTAACCAAGTTCCTTGGGTGTCAGAGCGGCGCTGTCAAGCAATCCATCCAGGTGCCCCGACTTGCGAAGCCCGTCCACCAGTTCCCCGAGTTCGCCTTGGCTGCGTTTGACGCCTGCCAAGCCATGAAACATGAGGTCAGCGCCCTTGGCTTCGAGCCCGCCCTTGCTTTGAAGCTGCCGGGCATCGTGCGCGAGTTCCAGCAGTTCTTCGCCAAGCTCGCCTGCAACATGGCGTTCGGCTCGGCCTGCAACTCGTCCCGCATCTGCGGCAAGATCCTCGACCCCATCGGCAACTTTGGCCACTTTGCCAAGCTTGGTGAGCTTGGACACCGGCACGAATGTGGCGATAATTTCGATCGCCGCCGCACCTTTGGCTTGGCCTAGGTATTCCTGCTCCTTGCCTTCGCGCGTGGCCTGCTCAAAGCCTTTTTCCCACTCGTTCCAGGCGCTAACGGCGGCATTCTTGATGTCGCGCGGCACTTTGCCCGGATCATCGATGGCTTGGTTGGCATAGACCGATGCCGAACCCATGACCAGGTTGCGAAAGTTCTCGTCGGTTCTGAACTCATAGGCGAACTTGGCCAGATCGACCGTGTCACCCAACATTGAGAGGCCATGACTGGTCGCACCTTTCATCGCCCCATAGCTGTCCTGGCCGCGCCCGGCCAGATCGGATGAGATCGCGCCAGCGGCGCGTTCGAGATAGCTGTTCTGGGGGTTGTCGCGGACCTCCTGCGCCCAGCGTCGTGATTGCGCCAAGTTGTCGCTGATTTGAGCATCGGTCCAGTTGAGCGCCGCGCTCCCTCGCGCTTTGGCACTCTCCCAGCCCGCAACTACCGGCTCCTGGACATAGCGCTCGAAGTTCCGCTCAGCCCACGACTCGTTGACATTGGCTGCATCAAGCGCCTTATCAAAGCGCATTGCGTCCGCTGGCGGCAAGCGCTTGGAAATTGCGTCAATGAGCGTCCCGACTTCCTCGCGACCCTTTGGATCGGCATAGGCAGGGGAGCGCGTGATCGAGTTGACCAAGCCTTGCGCATCAAGACCCTGGATGGTCTGGTTGTTCAGGATCAGGCGGTGTGCTTCGAGCGCGGTCAGATCAACTTGGCCATTGGCGTCGGTTGCCATGGCAAGGGCGGCAAGATCAGCGGAGTCTTTGGGACGATTGGGTGCGTTCATGCGTGAATCCTTTCGACATGAGCTAACGGAAAAGCGGGTAATCCTCTTCAACGCGCGCCAGAACGGCAGCGAGGAGTGGGGATGGCGGTGGGCAGGCAAGATCCCTGATCAGCGACCACGGCCCATCTATCAAGGCATGGCCGCTTGGGAACTCAGGCAGACCATCACGCCGACGAAAGGCCAGCACAGCAAGTAGCTCGATCGGGAAGACGCGATCGAAGTCGCGATCAAACTCGTAGGTCTTTGAGCCTGTGCTCGCTTTGCTTCGGCTCAGATGAAAGTCAGCAGCCTCGCCTGTGGCGTTTGCAAACGCATCTTGATCTTGGCTCTTCCAGGTGTCTAGGACTGCCTGGTAGGGCGCAGTCAGTGGTTTGCGAGACTCGAAGTGGGTGGCAAGACCATAGCCTTCCGACAGCAGTCCGATCAGGAACACATCGTGCGTGTTGTGGGCAATACGCCGGGACTGCGGGAGCGTATTGAGTTGCTCGTCCTTTTCGGCCATTTCCAAGAAGCGCTGTGTGCAGACCTTGCCCGTCACCCAGTCGGACAAGACGGAGGGCCCAGCTGCTCGCAGGCTATCCGAATACTCCTGCGGCCAATTCCCTAGTTCGGGATGCATCTGGCTGTGCACCGCGTCCCAGCGCAGAAGCAGGGCGCGACTCTCGATCGTCCAGCAGAAGAACCGGGCAAGCTCTGCTAAGTCTTCGCGGAAGTAGGCATCACACGCAGCCACACTCCAAAAGTGGCTGATCCGCCCCAGCTGAGTGCCGACCTTGGGGCTCAACGGTCCGGTGGCTTTGAGATGCTCCTCGACGGCCTGGGTGTAGCGATCGATGTCGCCCGCGCTTTTGGCCCGGTCGAGCCAGGCTTTGCATTGGGACGGTAAGACTTTCAAGGAGGGGGACAACGACGGGGGCATGCGAAGGCGTTCCTTGCGGTCAATCCTCTTAGTGATGCTAGCTTACCGAGGCGGCACACGCCTTGCGTAGACTGCGTGCAGCGAAGCCAGATAGCTCATCAATCGTCAGGAAAACTTGCTGTCTAGATACTGAAACACGGTCCTGGCGGCGATCGCGAGCATGGCTTCATCTTTGTCCAGCAAGCTCTCATTGGCATGAGCCAAGCTGCCGTGGTTGCGAGCCGGATTGAGGCAGTCAATGACATTGCTCAGCGACCTCAGAACATTGTTCATCGTGTCCGATTGGCTGCCCAAGTTTCGCAGGCTTTGGTGCTCTTTTCTGAGAATCGTGAATAGGTTGGTGATCGTGGCGTTTGTTGGTGCTTCGATCCCTTGGGCGTGACACACCGCTTTGAGGTAAGCGTGAAGCGCCGTGTGAATGCGATCAACCGCATGGGTAGGGCCCGCGCTTCGGATCAGCGTATTGGCGTCAGCCAAGGCGCGCTTCAAGATATCGCTCGTGATGGCTGGGCTGCTCGCTTGCACTGAAAGCCCATCGGCGCATCTCCTGGCCAGCTCCAAAAGCTTTTTATAGGCCTGGGACGTCCGGAAGTGTTCCCCACCTTGCGGATACTTCTTGGCGATGCCTCGAAGAATGGCCGCTTGTCGGTGTCCTTCCACACCACTCAGGATGGCCACAAATCGCTCGCGCGTGGTGTTGCCGTCGAAGGCATCAAGATCTAAGTCCAGGTCGCAGAAGGCCGAATAGAATTCTCGGTGCGTGCGGTAGGAGAAATCGCCCAAGTAGCCCCCCTCCACACCGATGTATTGATGGACCACCCAGTGAATCTCACTGCTTCGCAACTCGCCCACAGATCACCCCCTAATCCGCTGGAACACCCGTCACTTTGGGAGCATTATAGGCAGACGCTTTGGGGCAGCGAAGGGGGCGTTCGACGCCCGTCCGAGCCCCGTAACAGGGGAAAGTCAATGGATCAGACGGCGTTGGCACAGGCAGGTGAAGAGTCTTCTTCGCTCCGGGGGGCAGGTGGTCTTAAGGACAAGATCGAAAAGGCCCGCTTGGAGCTTTTGGATCTGTCCACGCGCAACCGACTCCTTCATACGCCCAGAGGGGGGCGCGCGAAGACCATTGAGGTTGTCCATGAGCTGGCCAAGGCGATGTATCAGATCTTGGTCATTGACGGAAAACGCTTCACCTTTGTAGCGGGAAAAGAAGACCCGAAGCAAGGCGGGGCGCTTCCTGAGCTTGATGACGACGATGAAGCGGTTCTGCTGGACGAGGCTCCGAAAGACCCTGAGCTGATCGCACAGCCCGATTTCGAACTGGACGAGAATGGGCGTGTTAAGGCGCACTGGGACGCGCAGCTAACCACGCGTTTGACCCCAACGGGCTTGCAAAAGCGCTTGCTGGATCTTTACACCGATGCGCGCACGCTCCAAGAAGAGCAAGGCGTTAAGGAAGGTCTGAACAACGAGACCTGACAGGGCGGAAGGTGGCGTCGTTCCGAAGAGTGGCTTTTGGAACTTCGGAATTTCGCCATTTCTGGCGCTTTCCGCGGGAATTTCCCGGTTCACAGA
>NZ_JAGHWR010000108.1:0-3866 GCF_017746155.1 Xanthomonas sp. D-36-1 | reverse complement strand
CATTAATCAGACCATCCCTAACCCGGATAAACCGGGCTAAACCCATGCAAAATGGATTGGGAACCTGTAAACTCCTGTTAATCTTCACAGTAGGCAGGCAGGACTTAGCTATGGATGACCGCTGGCTCTCCGTCGATGAAATAGCCGACTACCTCGGTGTAGCTAAAGACACCATCTATACCTGGGTAACCTCCAAAGGCATGCCTGGGCACAAGGTTGGGCGCTTCTGGAAATTCAAAAAGGAAGACGTGGACACCTGGGTGCGGGAAGGCGGTGCCGCTGCGAGTACTGATGACTTTGACAATAAGGAGCCGCGCAATGCCTAAGCAGCGCTCCACACAGGACAGCAATGACATGAGCGACCTTGATCAAGAATTCCAAGCGCCAGAGCGCGCGCTCGAAGAGGGCAAGGTCTTTGACTACGTCACCGGCAATCCGGTGAAAGACAGCGACAAAGAAAAGGTTCGCCAGCGCATTGCTCGCGCAATCATCCATGAGTACGGCATTGCAGCTGAGGACATGGAGCCTGACTTCAAGGTCAAGGTTTTGGGCAAGAACCGTAAACTTGACATCGCGATCTTTAAGCCTGGCCGGGCGCACACTTTAGACAACCTTTACCGTGCTGTGGTAGTTGAGAAAGAGCCAAAAATCGGTACTAAGGGCGCGTATCGCATGCGTGACCCCGAGGAGGCCCGCAAAGAGTTTGAGGTGCTGGAGGCCGTGATGGCTGATGTCGATAGCTGCGACTACGGGCTGTGGACCAACGGACTGGAGTTCTTCTTTTTCAAGAAGGAAGTAACCCGCTTCGATACCAAGTTCAAGCCCATCGGTGACTGGCCATTGGGAGACGATTCCTTCAGTGTTGAAGGTCGCTCCATGGGCCGGATGCGCCGTGCAGATCCAGTGATGCTGCGTACCGCTTTCCGTCGTTGCCATAACTACATTCATGGCAATGAGGGCATGCCCAAGGACGCCGCCTTTTGGCAGTTCTTGTATCTCATCTTCTGTAAGATGTATGACGAGCAGCAGCCTAACGAGGCTAGGGTTTTTTATGTCGGCCCATTCGAGCCTTTTGACCCTGAAGGCCAGAAAGCTATTCGGCTCCGAATCAAACCACTCTTTGAGAGGGTTAAGACGAAGTACGGTGGCCTATTCAAGGGTAACGAAGAAATCACCTTGTCCGATCGGGCATTGGCTTTCATTGTCTCGGAGTTGGCCCGCTATGACTTTGGCCGCACCGATGTCGATGCCAAAGGCGCGGCCTATCAAGAGATCGTTGGTACGAACCTGCGTGGGGATCGTGGTCAATACTTCACGCCGCGTGGTGCCATCAGCCTTGTGGTTACGATGCTCGCACCCAAAGAGCACGAACGTGTGCTGGATTCGTCCTGCGGGACGGGTGGCTTCCTAGTTGAGACGCTGAACTACCTAAACAAAGTCTTCCACGAGGAAAGGCGTGTCAAGGCCGGCGATGAGAACACTGAAGAGTTCCTATCCATCCGTGATCGTCTGGCCAACTACGCAGCCAAGAACCTGTTCGGTGCTGATTTCGACCCTTTCCTGGTAAGGGCTGCTCAGATGAACGTGATGATGGCAGGCAACTCGCTGGGCCACCTCTATCACATGAACTCGCTGGAGTTCCCGGCGGGACACCTCCCTGGCGTTCAGGCAGCGAAAGAGTCTATCCCGCTCGGTACGATTGATGTCTTGATGACCAACCCGCCGTTCGGTTCAGACATTCCCGTTACCGAAAAGACCATCCTTGTGCAGTATGAGCTAGCCCGCCGCTGGGAGCGACAAGGTGATGGTTTTGTGATGACTAGCACCATAAAGCCAGCAGTGTCACCCGAAGTCTTGTTCATCGAGCGCTGTGTGAAATGGCTCAAGCCGGGAGGCCGAGCGGGCATCGTCCTGCCTGATGGCATCTTGGGGAACCCTGGTGACGAGTTCATCCGCTACTGGATTCTTCGCCATTGCTGGGTGTTAGCCAGCATCGACTTGCCAGTGGAATCCTTCATCGTTGAGGCAAATGTCAACATTCTCACCAGTTTGCTGTTCCTCAAGCGTAAGCCTGCGGAAGTCATTCAGGCAGAGGATTTGGGTCAGAAAAAGGACTACCCCGTGTTCATGGCGGCGGCTGATAAAGTCGGCTTCGATCGCCGTGGCAATACGTTGTACAAGCGCCACCCTGATGGCGAAGAAATCCTCGTGGATGTTAGTCACGAAGAGAAGGTTCGAATCGGTGGCGGTCTACAGGTGCGCACGCTTAATCGGAAAGAGCGCATCCTTGACGACGACCTGCCCGAGATCGCCAAGGCCTATGGCGAGTTCCGCGCCAAACACCCGGAGCCCGGCAAATGATCACGCGATTAGAAGCCACCCGCTATCGCTGCTTTGAGCGTCTGGGCGTTGATGTCGGCGACTTTCGGGTATTGGTCGGGGCCAACGGCTCTGGCAAGACCACGCTGCTTGATCTGCCGGGGCTTTTCGGTGATCTGCTGCGCGCCACTAACGTCTCCGCGCCGTTTATGGAGCGCCGGCCTGAACTGCCACCGCGTACGGGTAATCTGAACGAACTGGTCTTTGCGGGACGTGGCAGCGATTTTTCGCTGGCTGTTGAGGCGCGTTTGCCAGACGTTGTGCAGTCTAAGGTGCTTGAGGGCATGTTTATTAGAAAGCGCTCGGAGCGGTCACGACAGGCATTACAGGAAGACCGCCGTCATTGGCCGAGCCACATACGCTACGAAGTCGGTCTGCGAATTGGTGCCGACCAAACTCTGCAGGTGGCTTACGAGTATCTGTTCATGTTTCCTGAATCGGACGGGCCTGATCGGCGTCAGGCAGGGTTTCATGGCGTCGCTGCTGGCAGTAAGAAACACTGGCACTTGACGCTGAAGCGCGAGATTGGCTATGAGTCTGAATTCACGCCCGAAACACCACATGCGAGCGTTGCCAAAGTGGGCCTGCCTGAAACGCTGCTCGCCATGCCTCGTGTGCTGTTCGAGTCCGAGGCGGGCTATCCCGCTGCCCGCTGGTTATACGGTCTATTGACCACTGATGCCGTGTTTCTGGAGCCCAACTGGTCGACCATGCGCCAAGCCAGCCCGCCAGGACAACCCAAGGTCATCACGGCAAATGGTCGCAACATTCCCTGGCTTGCACTGGAGTTGAAGCGCGAGGGAGCACCGGAGGGTGCGCCAGCCGAATTCCGCAGCGAACGCTATGCAGACTGGATTGCTCATGTGCAAACCGCATTGCCGCAGGTGACCAACATTGATGTGCGTGAGCGCGAAGACGACCATCACGCCTACTTCGTGGTCAGCTATAAGGGCGATTTCAAGGTGCCGTCACCCGGTTTATCTGACGGTACTTTGCGTATCCTGACGCTGACGCTGCTGCCTTATCTCAGTAAACACCCAGCCATCCTTGTGACCGAAGAGCCAGAGAACGGCATTCATCCGCGCGCTATTGAGGCCGTTCTACAATCGCTTTCGTCGATGTACGACAGTCAGGTCTGGATGTCATCGCACTCACCTGTGGTTTTGGCTCGCGCCAAACTGGACCAATTATTGTGCGCAAGGCTCGCCAGCGAAGGTGGCGTGGAGATGGTTCCGGGCACCGATCACCCGCGCCTAAAGGAATGGCGTGGAGGCATTGATCTCGGCAGCCTTTTTGCAGCGGGGGTATTGGGATAATGAACAAGCGCCCCTGTGTCATCTTGGTGGCCGATAGCAACATGGCTGCCACCTTCCGTGGTTACTTCAAACGAGACGGCTGGCACCTAAGGAAGGTCTGATCAACTCACCGCAGATGCGCGACACTATCGCCTTATGTAGAGGATTCATCCATGCAGCTGACGTTCGGTG
>NZ_JAGHWR010000107.1:0-30594 GCF_017746155.1 Xanthomonas sp. D-36-1 | reverse complement strand
TGTGAACCGGGAAATTCCCGCGGAAAGCGCCAGAAATGGCGAAATTCCGAAGTTCCAAAAGCCACTCTTCGGAACGACGCCACCTTCCGCCCTGTCAGGTCTCGTTGTTCAGACCTTCCTTAGAACTTGTAGCGCAGGCCCAGCAAGTACTGGCGGCCGGTTTCGGTGTACTGCAGCGGCAACTCGCCGGTCTGCGGCGACCACACCCATTCGTCGGACGCTTCGTTGGTGAGGTTGATACCCTCCAGGCTCAGTTCCAGTTGCTTGCTGATCTTGTAGCGCAGCGAGGCGTCGATCATGGTGGTACCGGTCATGCCGTGCACGCCATCGACGTTGAATCCCGCTTCCGTGCCAGGGGCCTGGGTCAGGTAATCGTCGCGATTGGTGGCCGAGATGCGGCCGGCGAAAGACTCGCCCTCGTAGAACAAGGTCGCATTCCACGACGAGCGCGACAGCCCGGTCAGGTCGTTCTTCATCACCGGTGCGCCGGTGCTGGACAGGTACTGGATCTGCGAATCCACCCAGGTGTAGTTCAGTTGCACGCCCAGGTTGGCCCACTTGCCCGGCAGGAACGTAAATGGCTGGACATAGTTCGCTTCCACGCCCTTCAACTCGCCACCGGGTGTATTCAATGGAATGCTGAAGGTGAAGTCGTCGTTGATGCTGGCGCCGGTGCCATCCAGCAACGAAGCCGGCAGGCCACTGCTGGCATACGGGCGCACTTCGCGTGCGGTCTGGATGAAACTTTCGATGTCCTTGTAGAACACGCCGACACCGAGCATCGCGCCTTCGTTGAAGTACCACTCCAGGCCAAGATCGACATTGGTGGCTTCGATCGGATCCAGATCCGGGTTGCCGCCGGACACGGTGCGTGCGCCACCGGCCACGGCCACGGTCACACCGGGCGTGAGGCTGCCCAGCCCGGGGCGCGACATCACCTTGGCCGCGCCCAGACGCAGCAGCAGGTCGGGCGCGAGCTCGGCCACCAGGTTGAACGAGGGCAACGTGTTGTTGTATTTGCGGCCCACCGTGGTCAGCGCCGGCGCGTTGTTGATCAACGCATAGCCGGTGGATTCCTGCTCGGTGCGCACATAGCGCACGCCGAAATTACCCGACAGCGGGATGGAGCCCAGGTCGGTGGAGAACTCGCCCATCAACCAGACGCCGCGGTCCTTTTCTTCGACGCTGCGGGTGTTGTTGGCACGCGGCGCCACGGCGTAGGTGCCGGTGTTGCTGTAGATGCCGAGCTGGTTGGCCACTGCATCCAGGTTGGGAACGACCCAGTTGGACGGGCTGCCGTTGATGCCCTTCAGGCCGGCCTGCTCGGTCAGGTCCGTCGGCACGATGCGGGTGCCATCGGCGAAGGTCGGCACCGCAATTTCGCTGGCGCGACGCAGTTCAACCGTGCTGAAGGTGTAGTCCTTGGCCAGCACGCCACCCTTGAGGCGGAACCCGGGGCCGATGTTCCAGTTGAAGTCGATCTGCGCCGTATCGAAATCGTTGTCCACCGTCTGCGGACGCAGGCGGATTTCGGCCAGTTCCCACCCGGCGGGATTGGTCGGGTCGATGCCGTAGTTCAGCACCGGCGCACGGTTGTTGCCGCGATAGTCGTAGCTGTAGCCGTCGACGTCGTACTTGTCCATGATGATGGTGGTCTGCACCGGGTTCTCGTGCGCCGAGCGCGAGGTACCGACACGGCCGGACACGGAGAAGGCATCGCTGAAGCGGTGCTCCAGATCCAGGCTGACCTGCTTGAACTCGGTGTTCCACTCGTCGTGGCGGTTTTCCGAGCGAATATCGACGTTGTCGAATTCGCCGTACACCAGCGCGTTGTTGCGGATCTCGCCATTGCGCACGATGGTGGCCGGCTTGCCATCGCGGTCGGCGCGCCGCGGCGTGCCGCTGTCGCGACCGCGGCTGAAGGAGATGGCCTCGATGTAATGCTCATCGCGCGTGGCTTCGATCTTGGAGTACAGCGCGTCCAGCGAGATGGTGGTGCGGTCGGTGGGCTTCCACTGCAACGACCCGGTCACGCCCAGGCGCTGCTGGTCGTGTTCCATCTGCACATAACGCGGGAAGCGCGGGTGGTACACGTCGGCCGAGCGTGCGGCCGCAAAGGGCGATGCCGCACTGAAGTTGCCGTTGCTCGTCCCATTGGCCCAGCGGCCGGTGTTGGAGCCTTCTTCCAGCACCTGCCGTTCGGTATAGGCCACCGACAGCAAGGCGCCGAAGGTGTTGTCGGCCCAGGTATTGGCGATCAGCGCCGCTACACGCGGGTTGGCCTTCTCGGCCATGGCGTTGTAGGCCGCCTGGCCGCTGGCGGCAAACGTAAAGCCGCTGTAGTCGAACGGGCGCGCGGTGCGCAGGTCGACGGTGGCCCCCAGCGAGCCCTCTTCCACATCGGCCGAGGCCGTCTTGCGCGCGATCAGCTGCGAGAACAGGTCCGAGGCGAAGACGTTGAAGTCGAAGCCGCGGCCACGGTTGGTGCCGCCGCTCTGGTCGCCGGCGCCCACGGTGGTGAGCGCTTCCATGCCGTTGATGCGGACGCGGGTGAATTCCGGGCCCAGGCCACGCACCGTGATGGCGCGGCCTTCGCCAGCGTCGCGGGTGATCACCACGCCAGGAATGCGCTGCAGCGACTCGGCCAGGTTGAGGTCGGGGAACTTGCCGATGTCCTCGGCCACGATGGCATCGACCACGCCGGCTTCGCCGCGCTTGATGTCCAGGGCCTTCTCCACG
Organism: Xanthomonas sp. D-36-1; assembly: GCF_017746155.1. NCBI lineage: Bacteria > Pseudomonadati > Pseudomonadota > Gammaproteobacteria > Lysobacterales > Lysobacteraceae > Xanthomonas > Xanthomonas sp. D-36-1. The sequence goes on along the minus strand of NZ_JAGHWR010000107.1, from coordinate 27,855 downwards.
CTGGCGCGGTAACCGGTCACCGTGACAGTGTCCAGGTCGACGGCGGGCTCGGCGGGCGATGGGGCGGCGTCTTGTGCGGCAGCCTGGCCGCTCAGCGCCAGCCCGATCGACAGCGCAAGCAAGGTAACCGGTGTCTTCCGGCTGGTGGTCCGAAATTGCATGTCCTCCCCTCCCAAGGGTCCATGAACAATGTGAAATAGCGGGTTGAGAGCGGCAATGACACCGCTAGTCAAAACGACGTTACCAGCTGAATCGTCTCGTAACATCTTGCAGCGCAGCAGAAAACGCCACCAAATTTCCGAAAAACGGGTGCAAGCGGTCACTTCACGTCGCATCATGGCCGTAGCAGCCGGCATTTCGCGCCGGCTAGAATGACACCGATGGTCATCTCAGTGCGCGACGGCGCCCCCACCCGTCACGTACCACCCAGCCGAGGTAATTGCCGCATGAGCCGTGCCCGTATCCTGTGTTTTGGTGAGTTATTGCTGCGCCTGGGGGCGCCTGGCCATGCGCTGCTGCTGCAGCAGCCTCGGCTGGACGTGCACTGCGGCGGCGCGGAGGCCAACGTCGGCGTCTCGCTGGCGCATTTCGGCCATGCCGTGGCCATGGTCAGCACGGTGGCGGACAACCCGTTGGGCGCCGCGGTGCTGGGCGAACTGCGCCGGCACGACGTGGATACCCGCCATGTGCGGCGCGTGGACGGCCGCATGGGTCTGTATTTCCTGACCACCGGTGCGATCCATCGCCCCAGCGAAGTGATCTACGACCGCGCCGACTCGGCCTTTGCACTGGCACCGGCCGATGCCTACGACTGGCCGCGTCTGCTGGAAGGCGTGCAGTGGCTGCACCTGTCCGGGGTGAGCCCGGCATTGGGCGCGGAGGTGGCGCAGGCCACGCTGGCGGCGGCACGTGCCGCGCGTGCGGCCGGGGTGAAGGTGTCGTTCGACGGCAACTACCGGCCCAAGTTGTGGCAACGCTGGCAGGGCGATGCGCGCGGCATCCTGCATCAGCTGTTTGCCTGCGCGGATGTGGTGTTTGCCGATTACCGCGACATCGGCGTGGTGCTGGGCGGCGAGTTCGCGCAGGACACGCTGGAAGCGCGCGTGGAAGCGGCCGCGCAGCAGGCCTTCGCTGCATTCCCGCAGCTGCAGTTGATGGCCTGCACGCAACGCGTGGCGCATCACGTGGACCACCACAGCCTGGGCGCGATGCTGGTGCCGCGCGACGGCGCCGTGGCGCGTGCACCCAGCGAAGAACTCACCCCCATCATCGACCGCATTGGCGGCGGCGACGCGTTTGCGGCCGGCGTGCTGCACGGCCTGATCGAAGGCTGGTCGCTGGAGGATACGGTGCGCTTCGGCCTGGCCGCCGGCTGCTTGAAGCATTCGATCCCGGGCGATTTCAATCCGCTCTCGGTGGCCGACGTGCAGGCGTGCGTGGGGGATGCGCGGTTTGATGTGCGGCGCTGACGCACCGGGATTGGGGAGTCGGGATTGGGATTGGCAACAGCGCCGGAGATTCGGTGCTCTGGCCGGGCGCGTTGCTCCCAGCGCGGTGCGCTCAGGGATGATGCGCCCGTGGCTGACAGCGCTTACGTGTTTCAGGCGAGTGCACGGGTGCGAGGTTTGTAGGTGATCCGTCTGAGTGCTGCGCTCAGCAACACCACACATAGCGCCGCCGGGAGGCTGAAGAACAGCGTGACCAACAAGGCGTGGTTCCAGGGCGGTGCAGAGTCGTCCTGCATCACCGCGGCGCAGACGACGCCGTGGTGATCAACAGATTGGCGATCGCCTTCAATGACCAGTACAACCTGACGGAGCCCAGCAATGCAGCGCAGGCCACGCTGACCAGAAAGGCCAGGACGAGATGGGCGATGCATTTGTCCATTGGGTGCCGTGATTTGGGATTAGGGAGTTGGGATTCGTCACGGCAAGGACAACCAGCATCGCGTGCCGGTTGTCCTTGCGAAAAACGTTCGGGTCCGCTGAAGATCAGCGATGCAGACACCGCTCTTGCGAATCCCCAATCCCGGCAATCACCCCAACTCGATGCAATCGAAGCTGACATCCGTCGCCACATCGGCGTCGTAATCCACGTCGTCGCGCTCGAAGCCGAACAGCTTGAGGAACTCGTGCTTGTAGCCGGCGTAGTCGGTGAGCTCGAACAGGTTCTCGGTCGTGACCTGCGGCCATAGCGCCTTGCAGGCGTCCTGCACGTCGTCGCGCAACTCCCAGTCGTCCAGGCGCAGACGGTTTTCGTCGTCCACGTCGGCCGGTTGGCCGTCTTCGCGGTACAGGCGCTCGCGGAACAGGCGGTCGAGTTGCTCGATGGTGCCTTCGTGCAGGCCCTTTTCCTTCATGATCTTGTAGACCATGGAGATGTACAGCGGCATCACCGGAATGGCCGCGCTGGCCTGGGTGACCACCGACTTGAGCACCGCCACATTGGCGCCGCCACCGCGCCTGGCCAGCCGTGCATTCAAGCGCTGCGCGGTGTGGTCCAGATCGACCTTGGCCTTGCCGAGTGCGCCATGCCAGTAGATCGGCCAGGTGATTTCGGTGCCGATATAGCTGAAGGCCACGCTGCGCGCGCCATCGGCGAGCACGCCGGCGCCTTCCAGCGCGTCGATCCACAATTCCCAATCCTGCCCGCCCATCACGGTGATGGTGTCTTCGATCTCCTGCGCGCTGGCCGGCTCGATCGAGGCCTGGATGATGGTGTCCTTGTTGGTGTCGATGGCGGTGGCGGTGTAGGTCTGCCCGATCGGCTTGAGCGCCGAGCGCTTCACTTCGCCGCTGCCCGGCAGCTTGCGTACCGGCGAGGCCAGCGAATACACCACCAGGTCGACCTGCCCGCCCATCTCGGTCTTGATCAGCTCGATCACCTTCTCGCGCGCGGCATCGGAAAACGCGTCGCCATTGATCGACTTGCTATACAGCCCGGCCGCCTTGGCATGTTTGTCGAACGCGGCCGAGTTGTACCAGCCGGCCGTACCGGCCTTGCTCGCGGTGCCGGGCTTTTCGAAGAACACGCCCAGCGTGTCCGCACCGAACCCGAAGGCAGCGGTGATGCGCGAGGCCAGGCCGTAGCCGCTGGACGCGCCGATCACCAGCACTTTCTTGGGGCCGTCAGTGCGTACGCCACGCGCACGCGTTGCGGCAATCTGCTCGAGCACATTGCGCTCGCAGCCAAGCGGATGCGTGGTGGTGCAGATGAAGCCGCGCACTTTGGGATGGATGATCAACGTGGACTCCTGGTCAGCAAGATGCTGGCGGCATCTTAGTGCGTGTGGCGCGCGCGAAACAGCCTGATGCGTAACAAACGCCGCTGTATGGAAGCACGTGAAGGCCGCCGCACGGCGGCCTGACGCCAGCACCTGCACGCGCAACGCAGCAACGAACAGCGACCGCAATCGACTTACCCGGCAGCGGGCTGTGCTACGTTTCCGCCCTGCCGTGCCGTGCCTGGCCGCGCCTGATGGCGATTGTCGAGGCCCCTTCCAGTTGTGCGACCGGTATTTGAGCGATGTCTCTTCGAAGCGAGCGCGTCACGCAGCTGGGCTCCGTCCCGCGGTTCCGTCTTGGGCCATTGCTGGTCGAGCCGGAGCGGCTGACGCTGATCGACGACGGCCAGACCATCACGCTGGAACCGCGCATGATGGAAGTGCTGATCGCGCTGGCCGAGCGCGCCGGCGAGGTCATCAGCGCCGAGCAGTTGTTGATCGAGGTGTGGCACGGCAGCTTTTACGGCGATAACCCGGTGCACAAGACCATCGCCCAGCTGCGCCGCAAGCTCGGCGACGACAGCCGCCAGCCGCGCTTTATCGAAACCATCCGCAAGCGTGGCTACCGGCTGCTGCCGAAGGTGATGTTTCCCGACGATTACCGCGGTGCGGTGATCGGTCCGCAGGCGTGGGGGCATGGCAACCCGTACATGGGGCTGCAGGCATTCGACCCGGCACATGCAGACGTGTTCTTCGGCCGCAGCCACGCGATTGCGCAGGTGCTGGGCGCGTTGCGCGCGCAATTGCACAGCCAGCGCAGGCTGGTGCTGGTGAGCGGCGCCAGCGGCTGCGGCAAGACCTCGTTGCTGCGCGCCGGCGTGGTGCCGTTGCTGTGCCAGCCCGGCGGCCTGGATGGACTGGAGGCCATCGCGGTGGCGTACTGCAACCTGGCGCAGTGCCGCGGCGGCGATGTGCTGGACACGTTCGCACGCGCATTGGGGCAATGGGCACCGGGTGGGCGCGCGGTGTTGTCGCCAGCGCAGACGGCACGCCTGCCCGAGTGGCTGCAGCAACCTGCGCCGCTGCATGCGGCCATCGACGAAGCGATGCGCCAAACCGGCCCAGCGCGCGAGAACGTGCACACCCGGCGCCATCTGCTGCTGGTCATCGACCATGCCGAAGCGATGGTGGCCACGCCCGGCATCACTGCCGCCGATCGCGCTGTGCTGGCGGCAGCCTTGCATGCGCTGTGCGCCAGCGCGCACGTGGCCGTGTTGATGCTCACCCGCAGCGATTTTTATCCGCGCCTGATCGATGCACTGCCGGACATCGTCGAGCTCAAACGCGGCGATGGGCACGTGGATCTGCTGCCGCCACGCGATGGCGAGATCGGCCAGATCATCCGCGTACCGGCGGCAATGGCCGGGCTGCGCTTCGAAGAAGACCACGGCGGCGCCGGTCGCCTGGACGATGTGCTGCGCGATGCCACCGCACGCCAGCCCGACGCACTGCCATTGCTGCAACATCTGCTGCATGCCCTGCATGCGCAGCGCAACGACGATGGCTTGCTGACGTTTGCTGCGTATCGCGCCCTGGGCGGCCTGGAAGGCGCGCTGGCGCATCATGCCGAACAGACGTTTCGCGCATTGCCTTCCGATGCGCGGGTCGCGCTGGGCGAGGTGCTGACGCTGCTGAGCGTGATCCACCCCGACAGCGATGCCGTCACCGCGCGGCGTGCGCTGTGGTCGGCACTGCCGGCGAGCAGCGCGGCGCGCGTGCTGGTGGATGCGTTCGTGCATGCGCGCCTGTTCGTCAGCGAGCTGGTGGCCGGCGAACCGGGCTTTGCGGTCGCGCACGAAGCACTGTTGCGGCAGTGGCCGCGTGCGGCCGAGTGGATCCATGAAAATCGCCGCCTGCTGCAGGCGCGCAAGCGGCTGCAACTGGCGGCACAGCGCTGGGCTGCCGAAGGCCGGCGCAGCGATCACTTGCTCAACAGCGGCCGCCCGCTGAGCGAAGCACGCGAGGCTGCGCGACGCATGCCGCAGGATCTGGACGCACTGGAACATGCCTTCCTGCGCGCCTGCGAACGCTCGCAACGCCAGCGCCGCGGTCTGTACGCCGCCGCTGCCGCACTGCTGGTGGTGCTGGCCAGCGCCTCGCTGCTGCTCGGCTGGCGGGCGCGCCAGGCCCAGCAAGTCGCCGAACAACGCCGCGATCAGGCCCAGCAACTGGTGGGCTACATGCTGGGCGACCTGGCCGAGCAGTTGCGCACCGTGGGCAACCTCAAACTGCTCGATAGCGTCGGCAGCCGTGCGCTGCGCTATCTGGAAGATTTGCCCAGCGCCGAGATGCACACCGGTGATTTGATCAACCACGCCCGTGCCCTGCGCACCACCGGCGAAGTGTTGATGAACCAGGGCAAGGTGAAAGAGGCCCATGCCGCGTTCACGCGTGCCGCCGCTACCGCCGAACAGGCGCGCATGCGGGCGCCAGATGCATTGGAAGCGGAGGCGGAAACCGGCCAGGCCGCGTACTGGCTCGGCTATTTGGCGTATCAGGCCAAGCAGCTGCCGTTGGCGCGCACGTACTGGTTGCAGTATCTGGCGGCTTGCGAACACTTGGTACGCGCAGCTCCACAGGATCCGCGCTGGCAACTGGAGTTGTCGTATGCGCTGAACAATCTGGGCACATTGTCCAGAAGCGAAGGTCAGGCAACTGCGGCGATCGAGTTCTTTGCACGTTCCATCGCACTCAAGCGCCAGGTGTTGGCGCGCACGCCGGATAACGCGGCAGTACGCTACGAACTCGTCGACAGCCTGTCTTGGCTAAGCCTTGCGCAGGAAAATCAGGGCTTGCTGGTGCCAGCAGAACAAGGCTACCGCGAGCAGATCGCGGTGCTGCGCGTCTTGGTGAAGAACGATCCGGATGCCAATGCGTGGCGACGGCGCATGGCCACCTCGTTGCTACGCACCTCCAATCTGGCGCTGGCGCGCGGCCACCTTGCGCAGGCGCAGGCCGACGCGCAAGCCAGCGTGGACATCCTGGAACCGCTGGTCGCGCAGCAGCCGGACAACCGGACGTGGCAACGCGATCTGGCGCATGCCTACGCGCAGGCCGGTTGGGTTGCCGCGCTGGACGGGCGCGCCGATGCTGCCACACGCCAACTCACCCAGGCGCGGCAGACGCTGGCAGGCTTGCTGCAGCGACAACCGCTGCCGGAGTGGCAATGGCTGGATGCCATCATTGCGCTGCGCTTGAACCGGGTGCAGGGGCTGCATGGCAGCGAGCAGACGTCCAGCCTGGCGGCGATCGTGGCGCGGCTGGACGCCTCGCATCGGTCCAGGCCCGCGGATCTGCTCGGGGTCTCGGCGCTGGCGCATGCCCTGGTTTGGTATGGCGAACAACTGGACGCCAGCGGCGATCACGTCGGTGCACACGCCGCCTGGCAGCGCGCGGTGGCAGTGCTCGGCGCCGATATCGGCAATAGTCGCGACAAGACCTTGCTCGACCCCTGGATTCGCGCACAGATCCATCTGGGTCGGCGCGCTGCCGTGACGCAACAGCTCGGATGGCTGTATCAAGCGGGCTACCGCCACCCGGGATTCGTTTCCCTCTATGCCCCGCTCTTCAAGGAATCACCAACGTCATGACCGATCCCAAGATCATCACCATCACACTGACCGTGGCGCACGTCGAGTTCGGCGGCAATACCGGCAGGGGCGCCTACTTCTACAGCTTCTCGCCGGACCTGCTCATCTGTGGCAAAGGCGAACAGGACGTGACACTGCGCTACGCGTTCTGTAAATCGGTGCCCCACCGCTTCAAGATCATCAGCCTGCTGAATTCCGATTCGACGGGGCAGATCGGCCCGCCGGACATCGCCCATGACGGCAGTTGGGTGAAGGTGGTGAACGCCAACAAACATCCGACGCTGATCTTTTTCACCGTCGTGGTGAAGGACACACACACGGGCGCGCATTTCAGCTGCGACCCCCAGGTCGGCAACGACCCGGAAATTTCGCCGACCGAATTCGGGCGGCACTGATCCTTGAGTCCATTTCCGTCCGACGGTTCGCCTCCGGACGGGAGCCGCCGCGCAATCGAGCGATGGCTCAGTCGCACACGATAAGAGACCCGGCCGCCGCGGACCTCCTGCACGCGCGATGCGCCTGCAGGCAGGTGCTCAGTTGGTGTCCCGAACGTAGGTATCGATTGCCTTGGGCGTCAGGGCAATCACGCGACCGGCAGGAAAACTGGATATCACATAGTTGTCTGGCGCATCGCTTTTGAAAGGCACGTCGAACGTGGACGCTAGAATGCGCGCCCACCCTTCCGGGTAGGCGGTGCCGCTGACATGGACAACACTCATCGAAGGCCAATGCACTTGGCGTTTTGTCTGCGGATCCGTCAGGTCGGCCTGGCCGATCAGCACCCGACGCGATTGGAGAGGATGTGTTTTGGCACGTGCTGCCGGCTGAAGCTTGAAGCTATAGGTTCCGCTTTCAGGGTAATGCAGCTCGATGATCGATGCTGGTGAGGCGACGGTGACTTGAAATTCTTTCTCGTACCCGGCTTTGGTTGACCTGGCGCCCTCAAGCAGGCGCCACTGGCGATCGGCAATCGGACGCGCCGACACGATGACCGCGCCCCCTTGTTCCAGCATCGGCGCGTCGACGGTCACGATCAGTCGCGACGATAACGTCGGCTGCTTTGCACAGCCGGTGGCGGCCATGAGCAAACATGCGATAGCCAAAACGGCGCAGCCAATCCGATACCTGCCCATCGTGTCACTTCCTCAACGCGGCACACCAGCATGGCCGCTCCATGCGGCCTTGCGTCTTTATACGTTCCTTCGGATCGAACGTGTTGCTGCGCATTAGCGCGTGTCGCCCGATCCTGCAGGATGACGGCGTGCTGCTGCCCGCACGCGGCATCGATCTGGCGCCGCATGCACTGCGTGGCGCCTGCTCCTAGCCGCCGCTGCGGGCGTGGTGCATCCCAGGTACCCATAGGAGCGTGGCTAGATGTCGGCCGACCTGCGCAGCCGCTCGTCGCGCTCGGTTCCGTTGCTGAAAGCCGGCTTGATCTGGCCACGGCTCGACCACGTGCCGGCCGTGCCCGTGCCGATGCCCGCGCGTTCAGGGTCATCGGTTTGGCCGACCTGGCGTGGGCGACTCGCCAGACCTTGCCGGCAACCTTCTCCATCGAAGCGCCTGATCAGTCGATCGCAGGCATGGGCAGCGGTTCCCTGCACTGCCGACGCGCATCCCACGACGACCCGCATGTCGCGTTCGGCGACCGCTTGGGTCGGCAAGGCTGCGCGGGGCCAACTGACCGGCAATTCGGCCTGGGTCGACGCCCCCCAGGCGCTGGCGCACAGCATGACGATCAGCACGATGAGGATTCGAACCAGGCGCATGACGGACTCCGCAGCAGACCGGAGCGCGGCGCGTCCCCGGGCGGCGTCGCTGGCCGCCGGATCACCTTCGTGCGTGGGCCCGCGCCTGACCTGACGGCAACCTTACGGTTGCTGGTCGATGCTGACGGCTGCCTATAAATCCTTATGGAACAGTCACCTAGGAAGGCAGGATTGGGCCAGTTCGACGTTGGAGAAAGACTACATGGGGGCGCAACGACACCCATTGGCGTCACCCGCACCCTCACCCCAACCCCTCTCCCGGGGGGAGAGGGGCTTGCTTCGTATCGGGCAGCATGCAGACTTTGGTCTCCTCTCCGTTCGGAGAAGGCAGCGCGTAGTTGCAGGATGACGATGCGCGCTGTTCTGGAATGCAAGGCGGAATCGACCGGTAAGACCGACTGCAAGTTCAGGCCATGGCTGAGCTTGTTCGAGTTGGCTGTCTTCCGCCGTGCCCTCACCCCAACCCCTCTCCCGAGGGGAGAGGGGCTTAGGTTCTCTTTGCTCTAGGCGCATTCCGATCCGGTCCCCACCTGCCCGCTTTTCCGAATCCCGAATCCCGAATCCCGATTCCCGATTCCCGATTCCCGAATCCCCGCCCTCAAATCACCCGCAACGTGATCGCCTTCAAGACCGCCCGCGTGCGGTCGCGGGTGCCCAGCTTTTCCAGGATGGTGGAGACGTAGTTCTTCACCGTGCCTTCGGCCAGGAACAGGGTGCGGGCGATCTCCTTGTTGGAATAGCCGCCGGCCAGCAGGCGCAGGATCGCCACCTCGCGCTCGCTGAAGGTCTCGCGCGGGGCCTGCTGGTCGCGGAACTGGTAGCGGGCCCGCACCGGGTCGGTGCTGACCGGCTGCAGCAGGGTGTCGCCTGCGGCGACGCGCTCGATCGCCTCGCGCAGGTCTTCCGGGGCGGCGTCCTTGAGCAGGAAGCCCTGCGCGCCGGCCTCGCTGGCGCGTAGCAGCAGGTCGCTGTCGTCGAAGGTGGTGAGCAGTAGCACCGGGGTGCGGTCGCCGCGGGCGCGCAGGTGCTCCAGTGCCTGGATGCCGTCCAGGCCGGGCATGCGGACGTCGCTGAGCACCACGTCCACGGTGTGGATGGCGAGCGCATCCAGCAGGCCCTGGCCGTCGTCGGCCTCGCACACCACCTCCACGCCCTGCTGCTGCAGCAACGCGCGCAGGCCGGCGCGCACCAGGATCTGGTCGTCGGCCAGGGCAATACGACGTGAACTCATACCGGTAGTCTCGCGATCAGGTGCATGCCGCCCGTGGGTGTGCGGCCAAGGTCCAGCTGGCCGTGCAATGCGGCCAGGCGTTCGCGCATGCCGGTAATGCCGTTGCCTTCGCGGATGCGCTCGGCGCGGCGGCCATCGTCGCAGATGTCCACGTGCAGCTGTGCGCCTTCGCAATGCAGGTGCACGGCCACTTCATCGGCGTCGGCATGCCGAACGGCGTTGGTCAGCGCTTCCTGCACCAGCCGCAGCAGCAACTCGGCCACGCGCGCATCGGTGACACGCACGTCGGCATCGATCTGCAGGCGCAGCGTCGGGCGCGGGAACGGGGCGGCCAGTGCACGCAAGGCAGTCTGCAGGTCCAGGCCCTGGTCGTCGCGCAGCGATTGCACCACGTTGCGGATGTCCGACAGCAGTTCGGCCGACAACTGTTCCACCACCGCCACCTCGTCGCGCTGCGCCAGGGCCGGGTCGGCGCTGAGCAGGCGCAGGTTGATGCGCATGGCGGTGAGCTTGTGCCCGGCTACATCGTGCAACTCGCGCGCCAGCCGCAAACGCTCGGCATCGCGCGCACTGTCGGCCAGCAACGCGCGGGTAGCCAGCAGATCGACGTTGACGTAGGCCAAGGCGTCGCGCGCCCGCTCGGCACTGCGGGCGTAATGCGCGGTGAGTGCGGCGAAAGCCTGGAAGCCGGCATAGATGCTCACGATCAACAAGGCGCGATCGAAGCCTGCGTGCACCAGCACCGCGTACATGCCCGCGTTCAACGCCAGCGCCAGCAGCAGCACGCGCAACGGCGGCCAGGTCATGCCCGCCTGCGCCACCAGCATCACCAGCAGGACCGGCGCGGTGCCGGCACGCGGCTCCATCCAGACCAGCAGCAATGCCAACGCCGCCTGCAGCAGGGTGGCCACCGTGCGCAATGCATGCGTTTGCGGCAATACGGTGTGCAATACGAACAATGCGGTGAAGCCGGCCAGCACGCCCCAGCGCCAGGCACCGTGGGCCGACGCATCGGGCATGAACGACAGCGCGACCGCGGCAATGGTGAACGCGGCGGCCAGACGCAAGGGGTGCAACAGGTGGCAGAAGGAAGAATTCATGCGGCGATGCTGACCGCCATGCAGGCGCTCGGCAATGGTGCGCAGGCAGAAGGTGACTTCTGGCAGGTGGGATCGATGTCCTGCGGCCCCTGGCATGGCTGCAGTGCGCGCACACACCGGCATCCCACCCACCCCGTCGCCGCACGTCATGCCCTGTCCGCTTCCGTTCTGCTGGCTGCGCTCAATCCGGTGCGGGGCGACGGCCGGCAACGGAGGCCGCCTGCTCCCTGAGCTCCACGGCATACGCCCACAGATCGTCGAAGAGCTGCGCATTGACCCTGGCATCGCCGCTGTCCAGGGAGGTGTTGCTGATCAGCACCACCGCATTGTCGTGCGCCAGATCCGACAGCATTTCGGTGTGCACACCCGGGTCCGAGCCGCCGTGGCCGATGCGGGTGACGTTGTACTTGGTGGACCAGAAGATGCCGGAGTTCTTCTCGTTCAAGGCGACGTTGTCGGGCGTGTTGGCGGCTGTGTACTGGAAGCGCAGCATCTGTGCGGTGGTGGTGGCGTCCAGGATGCGCACGCCCTGGTACTGCCCGCCATCGAGCAGGGCGATGAACAGCCTGGAAAGGTCGTTGACGCTGGTCCGCACGCCGCCGTCGGGGTAGGTGGTGAGTTCGTACGGCGGGATCGGCACGCTCACGCCGAACTGGCTCACATACAGCGTGGCCTGCGCGGCGGCCGGCAGATCGGCCGCATGCCAGGCGGTGTGCTGCATGCCCAGCGGCGCGAAGATGCGCGTGTGCGTGTAGCGCTCCAGCGACTGGCCCACCGCACGCGCGACGATGTAGCCCGCCAGGCCGGCACCGATGTTGGAGTATTCGCGATGCGTGCCGGGTTTGACCGGCAGGTAGTTCTGCGTCTGGTAGTCGCGCCCGCCGGGCGCCAGGTAGCCGCGCAAGAAGTCGCCCAGCGGCGCGACCGGCAGGCCTTGCCAGCGATAGGTATCGCGATAGACCTCCCAGCGGTCGGTCAGGCTGGAAGTATGCGTGGCCAGTTGCCGCAGCGTGATCGGCACGCCCGGAAACTGCGGGTTGCGCACGGCGAACGGCAGATAGCGGTTGATGTCCGCATCCAGCGCCAGCTTGCCGTCCTGCACCGCCTGCATCAGCGCCACGCCGGTCACGGTCTTGCTGATCGAGCCGATGTTCATGACGGTGTCGGGCGTGAACGGCGTGCCGCGCGCGCGGTCGGCAAAACCGACGCCGCCGGTCCAGACCACCTTGCGGTCGCGGATGATCGCCGCGCCCAGGCCGACGATGCCGGCGGCGTCCATGCGTTGCTGGAGTGTGCGCGTGATGGCGTCCGGCGCGGGCGGCTGACCTGGCCCGCCCGCCCACGCCTGACCACTGCAAAGCGCACCGATCGCCAGCCCGCCCGTACCGCCCATCCCCCTGCTTTGCCTGCACGCATGGCGCCCTCCGTCCGTGATGTGGTTGCTCAGATGCCCCGTGGGCGGCGCCGGCAAGCGCCAGCGCCGCTGCGGCAGCATGCGCAAGTCTTGCAACCGATCCGTGCCGATGCCAGCGCGATGCGACCAAACCGCCCATGCGCCCGACGAAACGCCGCGTGCAGCGCGTGCGACCTGCCGCCGCAGCGGTCCACCTGCCACCGATGGTCTTACACTCGGCGGCTCCCCTGCCGCTGCCGTCCCGTCTTCGATGATCATTTCCGCCGCTTCCGACTACCGCGCCGCCGCCGAAGCACGCCTGCCGCCCTTCCTGTTCCATTACATCGATGGCGGCGCGTATGCCGAGCACACCTTGCGGCACAATGTCTCGGACCTGGCCGATGTGGCGCTGCGCCAGCGGGTGCTGCGCAATATGTCGGATCTGCGCCTGAGCACCGAGCTGTTCGGCGAAACCCTGGCGATGCCGGTGGCATTGGCGCCGGTCGGCCTCACCGGCATGTATGCACGCCGCGGCGAAGTGCAGGCCGCGCGTGCGGCGGCCGCGCGCGGCATTCCGTTCACCCTGTCCACGGTGTCGGTGTGCCCGATCGAAGAAGTGGCGCCGGCCATCGAACGGCCAATGTGGTTCCAGCTCTATGTGCTCAAGGACCGCGGCTTCATGCGCAATGCGCTGGAGCGCGCCAAGGCGGCGGGCGTGACCACGCTGGTGTTCACCGTGGACATGCCCACGCCCGGTGCGCGCTACCGCGATGCGCATTCGGGCATGAGCGGGCCCAACGCCTCGCTGCGGCGCATGCTGCAGGCGGTGACGCATCCGCGTTGGGCGTGGGACGTGGGCCTGCTCGGCAAGCCGCACGATCTGGGCAACATCTCCGCCTATCGCGGCAGCCCCACCGGCCTGCAGGATTACATCGGCTGGCTGGGCGCCAACTTCGACCCGTCCATCGCCTGGAAAGACCTGGAATGGATCCGCGAATTCTGGACCGGGCCAATGGTGATCAAGGGCATCCTGGATCCGGAGGACGCACGCGATGCGGTGCGCTTCGGCGCCGACGGCATCGTGGTCTCCAACCACGGCGGCCGTCAGCTCGACGGCGTGCTGTCCAGCGCACGCGCGCTGCCGGCCATTGCCGATGCGGTGAAGGGCGAGCTGAAGATTCTGGCCGATTCGGGCATCCGCAGCGGGCTGGACGTGGTGCGCATGCTCGCGCTCGGTGCCGATGCGGTACTGCTGGGGCGCGCGTTCGTCTACGCGTTGGCGGCCGGTGGGCAGGCCGGCGTGGAAAACCTGCTGACCTTGATCGAAAAGGAAATGCGCGTGGCGATGACGCTGACCGGCACGCATTCCATCGCCGACATCAGCGCCGATGCGTTGAGCCGGGTGACGCGCGAGCGGGCCGATGCGATCTCGCCTTAAAGCCGCTGAACCGTAGCGCGTAATCGACTGTTGTGAGCGGTTCGCTAGGCAGCAGACCGAAAGTCATCACCGGTCGCGCTGAAGCGCGCGCCATCGGCGGGGATGCCACGCTTGCAGTCCGTTCTGCGAACCTGCCTACCCCGCCTTGCGCCTGGGCGCGGCCGTCTTGGCCGCAGTCTTCTTGGTCGCCTTGCCTGCGGTCTTCTTGACGGCTTTCTTCGCCGCTTTTTTGGCTGCCGTTTTCTTGGCAGGTGCGCTTGCCGTGTCGGCCGTGCTGGATTTCTTGGCTGGCGTGCGCGTATTGGCCTGCAGGCTCTTCTGCAGCAACGACATGAAGTCCACCACGTTGGTGGTGGCGTCTTCGTGCTGAGCGGGCTCGACGTCCACGGTGGTGGTGCCGCCCTTTTCCTGGATGCGCTTGCGCAGGATTTTTTCCAGCTTGCCGCGGAATTCGTCGTGGTAATCCTCCGGCTGCCAGGTGCCGGACATCGACTCGATCAGCTGCTTGGCCATCTCCTGTTCCTTGGGCGTGATGCGATACTCGCCCACCGCACCGGCCGGCAGCTTGAAATCCTGCGGGTCCACCACCTCCTGCTGATAACGCAGCAGCAACAAGATCAATGCATCGCCCTGCGGCATCACCGCCGCCAGATACTCGCGGGTGCGGATCACCACCTTGGCAATGCCCACCTTGCCGGTGTCGCGCAAGGTTTCGCGCAAGAGCACGTACCCTTTTTCGGCCTTCTTGCCCGGCACCAGGATGTAGGGCTTTTCGAAATAGCGTGGGTCGATGTCGGCTGCGTCGACGAAGGTTTCCACCTCCACCGTTTCATGGCTTTCCGGCGCGGCAGAGCGGATATCCTGTTCTTCGACGATGACGTAGCTGCCCTTGTCGTATTCGAACGCCTTGACGATCTCCTTCCACGGCACCTCGTCGCCGGTGTCGGCATTGACGCGTTCGAAGCGGATCGGTTTTTTGTCGCGCGAATCCAGCATCCGGAAATGCAGATCCACCTTGCGCTCGCCCGACATCAACGACACCGGCACGTTGAGCAAGCCGAAGGAAAGGGTGCCGGTCCAGATCGGTCGGGCCATCAGTGCGCTGCTCCATGAATTGCGGCTTCGGGAATGTGGTCCAGGGCAAGCCAGGCATCTTCGACAATGTCGCGCACATGCGGCCAGTCCAGTCGCGAGGCTCCACGCATGCTGTCCCACTGCGCAGCCAGGGCCTGCTCACAGTCGATATCGGCTCCACGCGGCCAGTCGGCGGCATGGGTGATCCGCGCAAACGCATAGGCCGGCGATAAATCGCGCCAGGTGGGCCCACCACGCCGACGGCGGCGCTGGTAGTCGGCCAGGCTGTAGCAGTGGAAGTCCTGCGCCACGCCAGCGGTGTCCGGCATGCGTGCACTGCGGTGCGCGCGCCTGGATGGAGCGGGCTCGACATGGGCACTGAACAGGCGACGGTCGGGACGGCGATCCTGGGGGCGCATGGGCGGCTCCACGGTGCGGCATTGAGGGCTGACATCAGTAACGCCGCTGCCGTGAGCCATGCGTGAGAAATTCGCTTGCACAGCGCGATTTGCGCGCCCTTCACCGCAGGCGCGGTGAACTGCTTGCCCATCTTGCTGTCAGGAGTGCGCCATGTCTCGCGACCCTTTACGCGACCAACCCAGCCAGCCGGGCGAACAGCACGGCAAGCGCGATGCCGAACACTATGAAGATCGCGGCGCTGGCGATGCACCGGGGCGCCTGATTCCAGCCGATGACCGGACGCCGGCCAAGAAGCCGGGAAGCGCGCCATCAACGGGGACCGATGCCTAACGGGCATTCCTGACAGTTATTTGGCTAAAAGCGTGATGTCGCAAGGCAAACCCACAGGCACCAGGCCACGTCGTGGCCACTGCGGTAAACCTCATGCCACCTCGCTCACGCCCGGCCGGCGTGTTGCAATCGAGCGAATTCATCATCGTCGAACAGCCGCGACCGCACCAGGAAGCGCACGCCTTCGCCGTTTTCCAGCGAGAACATGCCACCGCGCCCCGGCACCACATCGATGATGAGCTGGGTGTGCTTCCAATATTCGAATTGCGGCGCGCTGATGTAGAACGGCGCGCCGCCAATCTCGCCCAGCAATACGTCGCGGTCGCCGACGATGAACTCGCCAACCGCAAAACACATCGGCGAGGAACCATCGCAACAGCCGCCGGATTGATGAAACAACACATCACCGTGCTGAGCACGCAGCTTGTCGATCAGTTGCAATGCCGCCAGCGTGGCCGTGACCTGCGCCGGCAGCTCAACGCGTGTGGTGCTGTCTTGCATCGGCTAACTCCCACGGCCACTGCGGCCGCCTTGTCGAACACCATACGCTCGCCATTGTGTGCGGGCGTGCATGCACGCGGAGACTGTGTGCATGCCTTCGCATCGATGGTGCAACGGAACGAGGCCGGCGGGCCTTCGTGTGCGCATCCATCGATACGATCAGCCACGCAGGTCTCTTTAGAAAAACCCCAGCGCCTTCGGCGAATAGCTCACCAACAGGTTCTTGGTCTGCTGATAGTGGTCGAGCATCATCTTGTGATTCTCGCGGCCGATACCCGACTGCTTGTAGCCCCCGAATGCAGCATGCGCAGGATAGGCGTGATAGCAATTGGTCCACACGCGGCCAGCCTGGATCGCACGGCCCATCCGATACAGGCGCGAAGCGTCGCGACTCCAGACACCGGCACCCAGGCCGTACAGCGTGTCGTTGGCGATCGCCAGCGCGTCGGCCTCGTCCTTGAAGGTGGTGACCGAGACCACCGGGCCGAAGATCTCCTCCTGGAACACGCGCATCTTGTTGTGGCCTTTGAACACCGTGGGCTTGACGTAAAAACCCTCGGCCAGATCGCCATCGAGCGTATTGCGCTCGCCGCCGATCAACACTTCGGCACCTTCCTGCTTGCCGATGTCGATGTAGGAGAGGATTTTTTCCAACTGTTCGCTGGACGCCTGCGCGCCGACCATGGTGTTGGGATCGAGCGGATTGCCCTGCTTGATCGCGGCCACGCGCGCGAGCGCCTTCTCCATGAAAGCGTCGTAGATGGATTCCTGGATCAGCGCGCGCGACGGGCAGGTACACACCTCGCCCTGGTTGAAGGCGAACAGCACAAAGCCTTCCACCGCCTTGTCGAGAAAATCGTCGTCCTCGGCCATGACATCGGCAAAGAAGATGTTGGGCGACTTGCCACCCAGCTCCAGCGTCACCGGAATCAGGTTCTGACTGGCGTACTGCATGATCAGCCGGCCGGTGGTGGTTTCGCCGGTGAACGCAATCTTGGCGATGCGCGGGTTGCTGGCCAGCGGCTTGCCAGCCTCCAGGCCGAAGCCGTTGACCACGTTCAACACGCCGTGCGGTAGCAGGTCGCCGATGAGTTCCATCAACACCAGGATCGAGGCGGGCGTCTGCTCTGCCGGTTTCATCACCACGCAGTTACCGGCAGCCAGAGCCGGTGCGAGTTTCCAGCACGCCATCAGCAGCGGGAAATTCCACGGGATGATCTGCCCCACCACGCCCAAGGGCTCGTGGAAATGGTAGGCAATGGTGTCGCTGTCGATCTCGGAAATGCCGCCTTCCTGCGCGCGGATGGCGCCAGCGAAATAGCGGAAGTGGTCCACGCATAACGGCACGTCGGCATTGAGCGTTTCGCGCACCGGCTTGCCGTTGTCCCAGGTCTCGGCGTACGCGAGCAGTTCGAGATTCTGTTCGATGCGGTCGGCGATCTTGAGCAATATGTTGGAACGCTCGGTGGTGGAGGTCTTGCCCCACGTGTCCTTGGCTGCGTGCGCGGCATCCAGCGCCGCCTCGATATCCGGTGCAGTGGAGCGCGCGATCGAGGTGAGGACCTTGCCGTTGATCGGCGTGGTGTTGTCGAAATACTGACCACCCTTCGGCGCGACCCAAACACCGCCGATGAAGTTGTCGTAGCGCGGCTTGAAGATCGACTGCGGATCGGTGTTGAGCGGCTTGGTGGCAGGTTGCGCGTTCATCATGACTCCTGGAAGAGTGGTCCGATGCGAACGTGTATACCCGCGCAAGTGCTAGCGCAATGTCATCTGCGATGCTGTTGCGCTGCGTCATCGTGGAACTGGGATTGACCCTGCCATTTTCGCGAAAATGCGCTGCGGCGCGTCATCGGCCTGATGCCGAGGGCGCTGCAGCGTGACGGCTCATGCCTCGCCGTTTCGTCTGGCCGCCGCTTCTGGCGGACGTCGCAAAGCATTGTGGCAAGTGAGGCACTAACGCACCGACATCGGCGACAGTTCAGGCATGCAACGCACGTAGCAAGCACACCGATTCAATCAACATGGGAATGGCCGATGGCACGGCTGCGATGCCTGTGCATTCATCGAGCTGACGCTGCCAACCACGCTAAGGTCTGTCGGTTACCCCAATATCGTGTTCTGCTGCCGTATCGATGGCCATGGACGCCTCCGGTGGCGCCTGGCAGTCGGTTACCGTTTGGAGCCGATAGGAGCGCAGCTGCCACGCCGCACTCTGGCCGGACTGTTCCCAGGAATAAACCCAGCGATAGCGTCTGCCTGTATTGCAGGCGTCGATCGTGATGTCGTCGCGCGGCTGGCCGCGTGCCGGCAGCGGCGCCGCGTTGCTGATGTTATCGACACGCGTATTCAACGGGCGATCGAAGCTGGCGGTGCTGATGCGCACCGCGCCCAGCGCTGCGGCGGCGGCTGGCGGCGGCGCTTGCCTGGGCTGCGTCCCCAGTCTGGATTGCTGCTGCAACCAGGCGTGTATGTGGGCAACGGCCGGGGTGCCGGCCGGATAGTCGCGCACGATGCGCATGTCCACATGGTCTGCCCACGCCGCGTTGCAGACCGACAGGCCGGCCGCCGCCACGATGATCGTTCGCTTGCAGACCATCATCGTCGCGCTCCATGCCGTGAGTGCGTGGCAGAGGCTAGCATGCCGTTCGACAGTGCCTGGCTCCCTGCCGATCTGCTCGCACGCGCACGGGAGGCTGTCTACCACAGCGCAACGCGGTGCGCGCATGCACAGGCGGCAGCGCAACCCTCAATCCGGTGAACGGCCGGTCCCATCGGCACGGCGCAACAGCGTACTAGCCGGCCGCCTTACTTGCTGTCGCACGCCATTCGCGCACTGCCGCAAGCACACGCTTGCCGTCGGCCGCGCTGCTGTCGCGTGCAGCGTAGTCGTGTGGCCGGGCTTGAACCTGGGCCGCTAACGTTGCGCACGCGGCATGCGGGCCCGCCAGCACGGCGGTACGCTCGGTGGCGTTCAACCGCAGCAGGATCAAAAAGCCGGCGGCCGAGATCGAGCAGTTGATCTCCAGCCAATAACAATCGCCCTCGGAGAGAAGGAACCAGTCGGCAGGGGCGTGGTCGATGACGATCATGCTGGTGCGGGATGGGGTGGGGAGCGGGTCTGATCGGAAAGCCTCGTCGCGCCCGGGGGCGCTCCTACGACGGCACGTCTGCGACGGTGGTGACGACGATTGGTGGTGTGTTATGTGGGGCTGGGGCGTGATCGGGCTGGCGCCATCACGCCCGGGGACACTCCCACAAAGCCACGGTGCGTGGTGGGATGGTGCTGGAATGTTTCTCAGCCGCCAAAATCCCACTGCAGCCCCACCGTGTAGGTGCGGTCCGGGCCGGGCTCGTAATAGCGGCCATTGCCATCGTTGACGATGACCGAGCCCACGTACTGCCGGTCCAGCACATTGTCGATGCGTGCGAAGGTGCGCAAAGCGCCTTGTGTGGTGCTCCAGCGCCGGGAGGCTTCCAGGTTGACCAGCGCGTAGCCGGGTGCACGTTCGGTGGCCAGGTCGTTCACCACGGTGGCGCCGGAGGCCACCGATTCCGCGGCGAATTGCCACTGCGCCGGCTGCCATTGCCAGCGCGCAAATAGCTGCTGACGCGGCACGCCAGGCAGGCGCGATCCGCTGGCCACCGCTGCGGTGGGCGTGGCGCAGCCGCTGCTGGCACAGGTGAGATAGCCATCGCGCACGGTGGCATCGACGAAGGTATAGGCCAGCTGCAGCTGCTGGGTGGCACCGATCGGCTGCTGCCAGCTGAGCTCTGCGCCCTGGCGCCGCGTCGCGCCGATGTTGCGATAGGTGCTGCGCCCATTGGTATTGCTGGCCACCGCCAGCTCGTCGTCGGTGTCGGCGCGGAAGACCGCAAATTCCAGCGCCGCGCCGCTTTGCGCGCGCCACTTGCTGCCCACTTCGTAGTTGCGGCTGGTGGCCGCACCCAGGTCCAGCGCCAGGCCGGCGCCGCCATCGCTGCGGTAGCCCAGTTCGTTGAAGGTGGGCGTCTCGAAGCCGCGTCCCACCGAAGCGTAAAACCGCAGATCCTCTTCGGCGCGGAACACGATGCCGGCCACCGGCGTGGTCGCCGAATAATCGCGCTGGCCGCTGTCGTCGGGATTGCGGCCCACGATGTAGTGGTCGTCCGATTCGAAGCGCACCTCGCTATGGCGCACGCCCAGCAGTGCCGCCCAGCGGTCGCTCCACTGCCACCACAGCTGTGCGAACTGGTCCACGTTCTCGACCTCATCGCGCTGGTTACGGCGCAGTGCGCCCTTGACGCCCAGGGTATCGCCGACGAAGTTTTCGTAACCGGTGCGGTGCTGGCGCTGGCGGTCGACATTGGCACCCACGGTCAGCTGCAGCGGCCGGCCCAGCGCCTCGCCTTGCCAGGCCCAGCGCGCATCGGCACCGTCGTAATTGCTGTCCAGATCGATCACCCCGCCCGAATGCAGCGGGTTGCGCTGCACCGCCACCGGGATCGCCAGGAACTGCTCCACGCTGCGCTGGCCGCCATAGGCCATCAAGCGCAACGTCTGGTTATCCAATTGCTGGGTGAAGATGGCCCCGGCCTGCGACTGGCGCACCGACTTGCGGGTATTGAACTGGGTGGCCACCGACGTGGCCTGTGCCGGGTCGGCATTGAACTGGGCGCGGGTCAGGCCGAGTGGGTCCTGGGCATCGGGCGCGTCCAGATGATTGAGCACCAGGTCCAGCCGGCTGCCCTCGGCCAGATCGAAGCCGAGCTTGGCGTTGACCGAGTCACGCTTGGCGCGGCTATGGGCGCGGAAGCCATCGGTGTCGAAACGATTGGCGGCCACGTTGTAATGCACCGCGCCCTGCTGGCCGAGCAATTGCGCGCCGACGTTGACGGTGGCGTTGCTGCCGTAGGTGGCGCGCAGCCGCCACGGGTCGTCCGGGTGGCCATCGGCGCTCCACAGCTGCAGCACGCCGCCGGAGGAGTTGCCGTACAACGCCGAAAACGGCCCACGCAGCACTTCCACCCGCTCGGCGCCCAGCACGTTGAAATGCGACAGCTGGCCCTGGCCGTCGGGCATGCTGGCCGGAATGCCGTCCACCAGCAGCCGCACGCCACGCACGCCGAAGGTGGAGCGCGCGCCAAAGCCGCGAATCGACAGCTGGGTGTCCTGCGCGTAGTTCTGGCGGTCGCGCGCCACCAGGCCGGGGATGCCATCCAGCAACTCGGACACCTGCGCGCCGCGGCGGTTGTCGTCATCGGCCGCCACCACGGTGAACGAGGCCGGCAGGTCGAAGTCGTCCACCCCGCGCACGCGCGCGGCGTCCACCTGCACGGCGGGCAGGCGCTGGATCGATGTGGCGGCGGGCGGCGCCGGATCGGCGGCCAGGACAGGCGATGTGGCGCCCGTGGCGAACAGGCCGCAGGCGGCGGCCAACAAGGTGAGTCTGGACATGCACCTAGTGTCCCTCATCCGTACTGTCAGTGCATTGTTGCGTACGGAACGAAGCATGCTACGCCGGCCATGGGCTGCTACGATGAAGTGGTTTGGCCCAGCAGCGGTCAACGATCCGGAAGTACCCCACTCTTTCGTCCTTCAGCGAGTCATGCCGTGTCCTTCTTTGCAAACGTGGAACAGGTTCCAGGCGACCCCATCCTGGGCCTGACCGAGGCCTACAACGCCGACAGCCGCCCCAACAAGGTCAACCTGGGCGTGGGCATCTATTACGACGAAAACGGGCGCATCCCGCTGTTGCGCGCCGTGCACAAGATCGAGCAGCAGCTCGCGCAGGACGCCAAACCGCGCGGGTATCTGCCCATCGACGGCCTGGCCGCGTACGACAAGGCCACCCAGGAGCTACTGTTTGGCGCCGACTCTGCGCTGGTGACCTCCGGCCGCGTGGCGACCTCGCAGACCGTCGGCGGCAGCGGCGCATTGCGCGTGGGCGCGGACCTGCTCAAGAAGCTGCTGCCCACCGCCACCATCGCCATCAGCAACCCCAGCTGGGAAAACCATCGCGCAGTGTTCGGCGCGGCCGGCTTCGAGGTTGTCGATTACACCTACTTCGATGCCGCCACCCATGGCCTGAACTTCGACGGCATGCTCGCCGACCTGGCCAAGCTCGAACCGGGCACCGTGGTGCTGCTGCACGCCTGCTGCCACAACCCCACCGGCGCCGACCTGAGCCGCGAACAGTGGAAGCAGGTGGCCGGCCTGTTGAAGGAACGCAACCTGTTCCCGTTCGTCGACATCGCCTACCAGGGCTTCGACAAGGGCATCGAGGCCGATGCCTATGCGGTGCGCCTGCTGGCTGCCGAAGGCATCGACAGCTACGTGGTCGCCAGTTCCTATTCCAAGTCGTTCTCGCTGTATGGCGAGCGCGTGGGCGCGCTGTCGGTGGTCTCGGCCACCGCCGCCGAGGCCAAGGCGGTGCAGTCGCAGGTCAAGCGCATCATCCGCACGATCTACTCCAGCCCGTCCACGCACGGCGCCGCCCTGGTGGCCGGCGTGCTGACCAGCCCGGAGCTGCGCGATCTGTGGGAGCAGGAACTGACCGACATGCGCGAGCGCATCCATTCCCTGCGCGCCGGGCTGGTGGAAAAACTCGCCACGCTGGGTGCGCCGGAGTTCGACTTCATCCAGCGCCAGGCCGGCATGTTCTCGTACTCGGGCCTGACCAAGACCCAGGTGGACCGCCTGCGCGACGAGTTCGCGATCTACGCGGTCGGCACCGGCCGCATCTGCGTGGCAGCACTGAGCCAGCGTAACCTGGACTACGTGGCCCAGGCCGTGGCCACTGTCAGCCGCGTCTGAGCGTTGACATCTATCAGGCGTTCTTAAACTTTTGTTATTTGAACTATAATATTAATTTTCTTGCAGTTTTGATGTAGCCATGAATTCGTGATTGGACACCCAACGTAAGGATACGAAAATGCGGCTTTCCCTCTCATTACTCCTCCCCTGTCTCTTTATCGCACCCACTGCGATGGCAGTTACAAAGACCTGTGATGGTTGTACAGAAGCAGAAATGAGTTTCATGGTCTCGCATATACTAATTTTTGAAAGCGGGGCATACAGAAATGCTCGCCAACCTGCGTATGTAGCAAATCCTCAATCAAGGTCTGTCATGAAGGGGATTTATAGCTGGAATTATGAGGCAGATGGCGAAACCATTGTTCAACATGTCAGCATGAGCACTGTAGAGTCCCAGATTTTTGGCTTTGTTAATACTTTAGCCGATGCATATGGCGAAAGGATGCTAACTAGTAGCGCCGTAGGTCTAGCTGACTCCAATCGCCCGACGTCCATTTACGACGTCATAGATAACCCGTCGCGCGAGCAACAAGTAGTCCGTGCGATCGAAAATTCAAAGGCCGATTTTTTCCAAAGGGCAGCGGAAGCTGCGAAAATAGTAAACCCCTTCCCTGGCTTCAATCCAGGCGGCGTGAATTTGACGGTAAAATTTATTTTTGACGATAAAAGCACTGCAACTTACACTTTTGATAGCCAAACTAAGTCCTGGGTCCGCGTGAAAGACAGCCAACGCGACTCCAGTGGCAATATAGTGCCAATAACTAAATCTGACTTTTCGGGAGGCGAAGGCGGCACACGCACTTACGACTTCAGCAATAGCCAGGCAGATATGGATAAATTCTATGCCTGGGCTAATCGAAGTGGCATTAGATTCACCCAACCTACGGGATCTGGAACGAGAACAGGCATAACATGCGCAAGCACAAAAGATGGCGTCATTTGCCATATAGTTGCTTATTAATTGCATGAAACTTTCAAGAAAATCAGCAGGGATCTGGTGGTCCCTGCTGTTTTTATTTTTCGCTACTGTCGCTCTCATTATTTTCCTCTTTCGCGACTTAGAAATTTTTCCTGCTGAACAACGATCGAGACAGCCCTCTAATCAGGTCATTGACGTACATTCCGAGCTGAAATTGGATAGCGCATTTGCCGGCGCTGCTCCAGCCAGCAATGTTCCCGCTAGGATGTCGCTGAGCGACCTGGAGATGCGCTCCAGACGAGGGGATGCCGCAGCGGCATGCCATGTGGCAGCCATCTATGAGCAGTGCCTGCTACTGCTGCGACAGTATGACGACGTATTGGCGATGATTGAGACGGAGAATCGGGGCGCCGCCGGCTATTTCGAGGCGCTCCGCTCGCGAGCGGAGTATTGCGCCGGCATTTCGATAAACGCCAGCGACGCCATCGATAAATGGAAGGACGCCGCGAAAAAGGGCAACCTCAACGCCATGAGAGGCTACGTCAGCGGGTCTGCTTTCTTGGGAATTTCGGACGCCGCAAAGTATCGGACGGCTTTTCACGCATATTCCCAATTGGCAGAGGGTTTTGCATGGAAGCTGGCAGACCAGGGCGATGTCAACGCAATGCTCGCCCTGGCACACGCTTATGAAAGCGGCCCCACGCCAGCCGGGCCACTGCTATCGCAAGTCGTCAACAAGGATCCGACTAAGGCCCTGGCAATCTTCTACTATCTTGACGATGTCCCGTCCCGGACGCCAACGCGTTCGATTGCGGAAAACCGTGTCAGGGAGCTTGCATTGACATCCATCAAGGCGATGGAATCCAGCTTGAGTGCAGCATCGATTCGCGCTTCCGCACTCATGGCAGGTGATCTGCGGCGGCGCTGGACCAAGCCATTGACGTATGAAAAACTTTTCATGTCCACGCTCGAGGATGGCAGCTTGCGTTCCGCCCAGGCCGAGGACTGCGACGACCAGGAGAACCGACCGTGAGGAACAATCATAGCCTGTGCATCATTGCGGTGCTGTTTTCCCTCGCCTCGCTGTGGGCGACGCAGTTCAGACAACTCAATACTTATTATTTTGTCCCTATTTTACTCTCAATCGCTTCCATTGGCTTGATAAGCCTGCAAGAGAAAGGCCGGCTCCGACATGTTGAAATGGTCGCGGCCGTCACGATCCTGGTCATCGCCATTCTTGTCGGCGCGCAGAAATATTCTCCGTGAGTGCAAGTGGTTTTCTTGATGGTGAACCAGAGCATCGATGCTACAGCCGTGGTCATCGTCAGCCGGGGCTGAAGCGACGCGTCATGGGGCGCGTTGGCTCTCTGTCCATTCGCAGTCCCAAGCGGAGGATCGTGGGGCGCTTGTATCCTCATCGCAGCCCTCTCCCGCAAGCGTGAGCGCGGTCATACGTCACCGCTGGTGTACAGAGCGACCGGCAACGGGCGCCGGCCACATAAGGTGCGAGGGGTGCGACGCACCCCCCAGCAATCTCCCTTCCCCCGCGCGCGGGGGAAGGTGCCCGCAGGGCGGATGGGGGCGCTCCTGCAGTCGCTGCAGAGCGGAACGCGCATCCGATGATCGAAATCTAACGGCACACTCGCGACAATGGCGGCTCACTTCCTACACAGGCTGCCCGTTCCCATGTCGCGTCCCTCGCTGACCCGCTTCCTGATCGAAGAGCAACACGCCGGCCGTATCGATGCGGAATTGCGCCAGCTGATCACCATCGTCTCGCGCGCCTGCAAGCGCATCTCCATCGCCGTGAGCAAGGGCGCCCTGGGCGGCGTGCTCGGCGACGCCGGCACCGGCAACGTGCAGGGCGAAGCACAGAAAAAGCTCGATGTGCTCAGCAACGACATCCTGCTCGAAGCCAACGCCTGGGGCGGCCATTTGGCCGCGTGCGCGTCCGAAGAAATGGACCACA
Organism: Xanthomonas sp. D-36-1; assembly: GCF_017746155.1. Classification (NCBI taxonomy): domain Bacteria; kingdom Pseudomonadati; phylum Pseudomonadota; class Gammaproteobacteria; order Lysobacterales; family Lysobacteraceae; genus Xanthomonas; species Xanthomonas sp. D-36-1. The sequence continues at coordinate 2,042 of NZ_JAGHWR010000107.1, read as the reverse complement.
GCCAGCCGGTGCCCGACCAATACCCCAGCGGCGATTTCCTGCTGTTGTTCGACCCGCTCGATGGCAGCTCCAATATCGACGTCAACGTCTCGGTGGGCACGATCTTTTCGGTGTTGCGCGCGCCCAAGGGCACCGAAAAGCCGGGCGACGAGCACTTCCTGCAGCCGGGCACCCAACAGGTCGCCGCCGGCTACTGCATCTACGGCCCCAGCACCATGCTGGTCCTCACGCTGGGCCACGGCACCCACGCCTTCACCCTGGAGCGCGAAGAAGGCAGCTTCCTGCTGACCCAGGCCAACATGCGCGTGCCCGAAGACACCGCCGAATACGCCATCAACATGTCCAACCAACGCCACTGGGAACCGGCGATGCAGGCCTACGTGGGCGACCTGCTGGCCGGCAAGGACGGCGCGCGCGGCAAGGACTTCAACATGCGCTGGATCGCCAGCATGGTGGCCGACGTGCATCGCATCCTCACCCGCGGCGGCATCTTCATCTACCCGTGGGACAAAAAAGACCCGAGCAAGCCGGGCAAGCTGCGTCTGATGTACGAAGCCAACCCGATGAGCATGCTGGTGGAACAGGCCGGCGGCGCGGCAACCACCGGGCGCGAACGCATTCTCGACATCCAGCCGCAACAGCTGCACCAGCGCGTACCGGTGTTCCTGGGCTCGAAGAACGAAGTGGCCGAAGCGACGCGGTATCACCTGGATGCCGACAAGGCGTAAGGCTGCGGGCACCGCTCGCAAGGCACGCAAACTGGATTCCACCAAGACACCCGCCCAGTGCGGGCGTCTTGGTTTATGCCCCCCGCTGCTGGATCATCTCCATGCAGGCAGGCCTGAGCGCTGGCCACTGCGAGCCGGCCCGCAAGCGGCGGGCATCGCAGGCAGCTCATTCGACCAACGACACCGGCGGTGCATTAATACTGTGTTGGATGTTGCGTGTTCTTTTCGACAGAGAGGAAAAGCGGTGTATGACCTTCGCTAGGGCTCGCCTCTTGCTCGTGCTTACCGGCTTGGTATTGCCGTACGCAGCACGCGTGCCATTTGGGCTGAAGTGGGTACGGCAATACACCGATGTCGGCCTGGGCGGTTGGCTGTTGTTGGGTGGGTTCAATGCCATCGCCTGGGGTGCGCTGCTTGGCATCAGCTTCCTGTACCGCCGGCCGATTGCGTTGTTGGTGCCGTGCCTGATCGGCTTTGGAGTGCTCGCCTGGGCGCATGCAACCCTGGATTTACGCGCCGATGCACAGTCGGCATTGGCGCTGATCTTCGTCCCGATCTACGCGTTGCTGCCGATCACATTGGGCGGCGTACTCGGCTATCTGCTGGACCGAAAGCTTCGGCGCAGCGCGATGCCCTGAGACTTCGCTGGAGTGCCGGCGTCAACATCCCTGCGCAACGGTTCGATGATGCGCATGCGCCGATGCGCAGCGCAGTGATCCGAAGATGTCATCGGATGTTCCCTGCGCACGATGGACAGCGCACTCCCCGCTAGAGCGCTGCTACATCCGCAGCCGAGGCAAGGTTGCGTCGTCGCGGGCCACCGCCATGCGCACGATTCACGCTTGCTCGCGTTCGCTTATGCGGGCTAGTTCGGTTTGTATTGCAGGCAATTGCTTGGATCGAAGACCGGTAGCACTTGACCAAATCGATGTCCGCGGTAACGCTCGGATGCTGGTGTGCGCCTCTCGCGCTGCACGCATCGATTGGAGAGACCGCACGTGGATCGTCGTACCTTCCTCACCTTGTCCGGCATCGGTGCCGCCGGGTTGCTGCTGCCGCACACACGGCTGATCGCTGCCGAGCAACTGCTCGCCCCGGCCGATGCCGCGCGCAACCGACGCCTGGCCGATAGTGCACTGACCACGGCCAAGGCGGCTGGTGCCAGCTACTGCGATGTGCGGGTGGGGCGCTATCTGCGTCAGTTCGTGATCACGCGCGAGGCGCAGGTGGAGAACGTGGTCAATGCCGAATCCAGCGGCGTGGGCGTGCGCGTGCTGACCGATGGCGCCTGGGGGGGTAATCCCCCCGCCCATT
>NZ_JAGHWR010000106.1:0-14101 GCF_017746155.1 Xanthomonas sp. D-36-1 | reverse complement strand
AATCCGCAACATCGTCGCCAGTGCGTACGGCTGCCGACCTGGCCGCCCCGACACTGGATAGTGCGGCGCGATCAGGGCAAGCAGTTGCTGCCACGGAACAACCTGCTCCATCTCGGCAAGAAAGATCTCGCGCCGGGTCTGCTTACGCTTGCCCAAGCCCTCAGCGTCACCGAACGTCAGCTGCATGGATGAATCCTCTACATAAGGCGATAGTGTCGCGCATCTGCGGTGAGTTGATCAGACCTTCCCTAGAACGTGGCTGGCGCTCTCCCTCGCGCCAGGACAGCAACAATTCCGTCACCGCCAGGTCGGCGCGGACGGTGGTGCGCAGCAGATCGCGGGTGCGGTTGGCAGCGTCGAACCAGGTCGCAAGCTTGTGCAACCGCGATGGATCGGTCAAGCCGGCCGATGCCTGTGCCAACGCCAGATCGGCGGCATGGCGCAGGCGCTGGTCGGCCTGGCCATCGTTGGTCCAACGCTGCGCGACATCGACCGCACCGGCGCGTCCATTGGCGATCTGCTCCAGATCCTGCGCAACCGCACGCCGGACGGCCAGGCCATCTTCGCGCAACCACTGCGCGGCCAGACCGGGGTGGCCGCGCGCGGCGTCCAGTGCTTCCTGTGCGGCGCGCTCGCTCACCCCTTGCGAGAGCAACCAGGCCAGCGCCTCGTGCGCAGGCGGCAGCTTGAATTCCAGGCGCTGGCAGCGGCTGCGGATGGTCGCCGGCAGACGCGCTGGCTGCGCGCTGATCAACCACAGGTAGCGCCCCGGCGACGGCTCTTCCAGGGTCTTGAGCAAGGCATTGCAGGCCGAGCGATTGATCGCATCGGCCGGGTCGACGATCACGACCTGGGCAATGCCGTACTGCGGGGTCAGCGCGAGCTTCTGCGAAATCTCGCGCACCTGCTCGATGACGATCTCGGTACGCAGCTTGTCGCCGGTGCGATTGGGAATGAACGAGACCAGTTGCAGGTCCGGATGGGTACCGGCGGCAATCAGCTGGCGCGTGCGCTGCGCCAGTGCCGGGTCTGGCGAGCTGGCCAGGACGTGCTCGGCAAGGGCCAGGGCGACGGCACACTTGCCCAGACCTTCCGGGCCGCAGATCAGCAACCCATGTCCAAGGCGCCCCGCATCCAGTGCAGCCACGGTTTGGTCGAAGGCGCGCTGCTGCCAGGGCGAAAATGCGGCGGTCATGGCGTGGGCTCCGTCTGCGGCGTGCTCGGCAGCCGGCGGCGCTGCAGATAGCGCGCCACCGCTGCGTTATGTTCGGCCAATGTGGCCGAGAACGCGTGCGCCCCGGTGCCATCGCCCACCGCCACGAAATACAGCGCCTCGCCGGGCGCCGGCCGCACCGCCGCCAGCAGCGCCTCGCGGCCCGGCATGGCGATCGGCGTCGGCGTCAGGCCGGTACGGGTATAGGTGTTGTACGGCGTATCGGTGGTCAGGTCGCGGCGACGGATATTGCCGTCGTAGCTGCTGCCGATACCGTAGATCACGGTGGGGTCGGTCTGCAGCTTCATGCCCAGCTGCAAGCGGCGCAGGAACACCCCGGCGATGAGCGGGCGCTCGGAGGCCAGGGCCGTTTCCTTTTCGATGATCGAGGCCAGGATCAATGCCTGCTCCGGCGAGGCGAGTGGCAGGTTCGGGGCGCGCTGCTCCCAGGCCTGCGCCAATGCCTTGTCCATGGCCGCATGCGCGCGCTTGAGTACATCGATATCGCTGTCGCCACGCTGGTACACATAGGTTTCCGGCAGGAAGCGCCCTTCCGGATGCTGCTTGGCAACCCCCAGCCGGGCCATCAGTGCCGCATCATCCAGCGCATCGATGGAATGTTGCAGCGGCGTGGCGGTCGCCAGTGCGGCGCGCAGCTGACGGAAATTCCAGCCTTCCACGATCGTGAAGCGGTACTGGATCACCCGCCCCTGGCGCATGCGCGTCAGCAGTTCACGCGGCGACAGCGCTGGCGACAGCGCGTACTCGCCCACCTTGAGCTTGCCGGCCGCATCGACCTGGCGCGCCAGCAGTTGCCATTCCAGCTCGGTGCCCTGCGCCAGGCCGGCAGCGCGCAGTTTGCGCAATGTGGCCTTGAGCGAATCGCCGGGCGCAATCACCACGCTGGGCGCACTCGCAGGCACGGGAGTATCGGCGAAGTGCAGGTAATGCCGCCACGCCACCACGGCGGCAATCGCCAGCAGCGCTGCGAGCAGCACTCCCGTGCCCAGCACGGCCAGACATCCGCGTTTGCCAGTCACCGCCACACCCACCTCGTCATTGCCGCTGCGCCGCGCAGGATACCGCGCGCCGGTGATGTCCCGTTGAAGCGCTCATGTCTGCTCGATCGCACGCAACACGCCACGCGCCTTGGCGCGGGTTTCGTCCAGCTCGCGCTGCGGATCCGAATCCACCACGATCCCGGCACCGGTGCGGAAATGCACCTGGTGACCGGCCACCTCGGCGGTGCGGATCAGGATATTCAGATCCATGTCGCCATCGCGATTGAGCCAGCCGAACGCGCCGGTATAGGCCCCGCGCGCCGTCTGTTCGAGCTCGGCGATGACCTGCATGCAGCGTACCTTCGGGCAACCGGTAATGGTGCCACCGGGAAACACCGCGGCAATCACCTCACCGGGCGTTACCCCGGCGCGCAGACGCCCGCGCACGTTGCTGACGATGTGATGCACATGCGCATAGCTCTCCACGCACATCAACTCGTCTACCTCCACGGTACCCGGCGCGCAGATGCGGCCCAGGTCGTTGCGCTCCAGATCGATCAGCATCACGTGCTCGGCGCGTTCCTTCGGATGCCCCACCAGCTCCCGGATACGTGCGGCATCGTCGTCCCCGGCAAACCGCGCGCGGGTGCCGGCGATCGGGCGCGTCTGCACCACATCGCCCTGTACCGAGACCAGGCGCTCGGGCGAGGAACTGGCCACTGCACGCCCGGCGGCAACGAACAGGCCGGCAAACGGCGCCGGATTGGCCGCACGCAGGCGCGCATGCAACGCGGCCGGATCGACCGCCGCAGCGAATGCCGCCTGCCAGGCGCGCGAGATATTGGCCTGGAAGACATCGCCGGCACGCAGGTAATCGAGCACGCGCTCCACTGCCGCGGTAAAGCGCTCGGGGGCCTCTTCGTCCACCGCAAGCGGCCCGGCCCAGGCAGGCAGCGGCGGCAATGCAGCGCAGGCAGCAAGGTCGTCGCCGATCTGCTGCAACAACTCCTCGCGACCCGGCTCTGCCAGCGCCACGCAGCGCCCGTGCAGGCGATCGCGCAGCACCGCTGCCGGCGCGCGCAGGGCCAGCGCGGTGGGCACGCCATCGCGGCGCATGGGCAGTTGCAGAATCGGCTCGACCTGCGCGGCAAGTTCGTAATCCAGCAGCACCGCCCAACCGCCGCGAAACGGCCATGGGCTCGCCGCATCGTGCGGCACGCGCTCGGCCTGCCAGGCGGCATCCAGCGCCGCCAGAAAGCCGCCCTCCAGCACCTGCCCAGCGCCATCGCGCGTACATCCGTCCGGATCCAGCCGCAGGCATGGCCCATCTGCCAGCAGCAGCACATCCCAGCGACCGTGCTCGGTGCCCGAAGCGCTGGACTCGAGCAGGGCCGGATAGCGTTGCGGTGACAGCCGATGCAGCGCCAGCAGGTCGATGTCCGCGTGCAGTGATCGGGTAAGCGTCATCGGTCCGGCATGGCGTGAGGTACGGACGCGCCGCTGCCGTACGCAGCGCGCGAGGAGTGGATCAATGATTGATCGCAGGATTGAATACCAACCCGCCAGCCGGCAGGGCATGCGGCAGCCAGGCAGGTCGCGCGCCGATGACGGCCACGCGACCGATGTGGGGTCAAACGCGCTTGAACACCAGCGTACCGTTGGTGCCGCCAAAGCCGAAGCCATTGGACATGACCGCATCCACCTGCACCTCGCGCGCCACGCTCGGCACATAGTCCAGGTCGCAGCCTTCGCTTGGCTCTTCCAGGTTGATGGTCGGCGGGATGATGCCGGTGTGCAGCGCCATCACCGAGAAGATCGCTTCCACACCGCCGGCCGCGCCGAGCAGATGCCCGGTCATCGACTTGGTCGAACTCACCATGGTCTTGTAGGCGTGATCGCCCAGCGCGCGCTTCATCGCCATGGTTTCGGCCAGATCGCCCAGCGGCGTGGAGGTGCCGTGCGCGTTGAGGTATCCGATCTGCTCGGGGTTGAGCTTGGCGTCGCGCATCGCCGCCACCATGCTGCGCGCCGCGCCCTCGCCGTCTTCGCTCGGGGCGGTCATGTGGTACGCATCGGAACTGGCGCCGAAGCCGACCAGCTCGGCATAGATGCGTGCGCCACGCGCCTTGGCGTGTTCGTACTCTTCCAGCACCAGCACACCGGCGCCGTCGCCCAGCACGAAGCCATCGCGCTGCTTGTCCCACGGCCGCGAGGCGCCGGCCGGGTCGTCGTTACGCGTGGACATCGCTTTCATCGCGCAAAAGCCGCCCACCGAACTCGGCGACGAACCGCGCTCGGCACCGCCAGCCAGCATCACATCGGCATCGCCGTGCTGGATCATGCGCATCGCGGTGCCGATCGAATGGTTGGACGTGGCGCAGGCCGATACCGCCGAGAACGTCGGGCCTTTCAGGCCTTTGATCAGGCTCACCTGGCCGGGCAGCATGTTGATGATGGTGCTGGGCACATAGAACGGCGAAATCTTGCGCGCGCCACCCTCATGGAATTTGATGGTCTGCTCTTCGATGCCGAGCAGCCCGCCGATGCCGGAGCCGAGAATGGCGCCCACGCGTTCGGCATTGCTTTCGTCGATTTCCAGTCCGGAATCGTCCAGCGCCATGAACGAGGCGCCGACACCGTAGTGGATGAACGAATCCATCTTCTTGACGTCCTTGGCGGACACAAAAAGCGTGGGGTCGAAATTCTTGATTTCACCGGCGATCTTGGTGGTGAACTGCGAGGCATCGATCTGCGTGATCGGGCCAATGCCCGAGCGGCCGTGGACGATTCCGTCCCAGCTGGTGGCCAGATCATTGCCCAGCGGCGACACCATGCCCATGCCGGTAACGACAACACGACGACTCATTGCAGATCTCCTCACCACGGAACGGACGGTGCTTGGGGTTTGCGGGTGACACTTGAAAAACACAGGGCCGCATCAGCGGCCCCATGGAATGTCTGATGCGGCAGCGGCTCGATGCACGCCGCCACGATCAGGAACAACGCATCAGCTCTTGACGTGAGCCTTGACGTAGTCGATCGCCTGCTGCACCGAGGTGATCTTCTCGGCCTCTTCGTCCGGGATCTCGCACTCGAACTCTTCTTCCAGCGCCATCACCAGCTCGACGGTGTCCAGCGAGTCGGCACCCAGATCATCGACGAACGATGCGCTGGTGGTGACTTCCTCTTCCTTGACGCCGAGTTGTTCGACGACGATTTTCTTGACGCGTTCTTCGATGGTGCTCATTGGGGATATCGCTCCAGCTGGAGTAGTGGTGGTTCGAGTTTTAGGATCCCCGCACACGGATGTGCGGTGCTCCTGTGAGGGACTCACAAAACGCCATCGGCGCTGCGATGGCCGCGTTGGATAGTGTAGTGGAAGCGACCGGGCCTTGCATTGCATCACAACTCCCGGCCGATCAGCCACTTAGCGCCTCCCGGCGCCACACGCTTACGGCATGTACATGCCACCGTTGACGTGCAGGGTCTCACCGGTGATGTAGCGGGCCGTCGGGCCGGCCAGAAACGCCACCGCATTGGCGATGTCTTCCGGCTCGCCCAGATGACCCAGCGCAATCTGCTCCAGCAAGGCGGTCCTGGCCTCGTCCGGCAGCGCCTTGGTCATGTCGGTATCGATGAAACCGGGCGCCACCACATTCACGGTCACCCCGCGCGAGCCGATTTCCTTGGCCAGCGATTTGGAGAACGCGATGATGCCGGCCTTGGCGGCGGCATAGTTGGTCTGCCCAGGATTACCGGTCACACCCACGACCGAGGCGATATTGATGATGCGGCCCTTGCGCGCCTTCATCATGCCGCGCATGACCGCCTTGGAAGTGCGGAACACGCTGGTCAGGTTGGTGTCGATGATCGCCTGCCAGTCGTCGTCCTTCATCCGCATCAACAGGTTGTCGCGGGTGATGCCGGCGTTGTTGACCAGGATCGAGATGGCGCCGAACTCCTTGCCGATGGCATCGATCAGGCCATCGACCGCAGCCGCGTCGGTGACGTTCAGTTCACGACCGTGTCCGCCGTGGGCGGCCAGACGCTCGCCGATCGCCGCAGCGCCGGAAGCCGAGGTGGCGGTGCCGATGACCGTGGCGCCGTGGGCGGCCAGGGTATCGGCAATGGCCGCACCGATGCCGCGACTGGCGCCGGTGACGAGGGCGATTTCGCCCTGCAGGGGCTTGCTCATGATTGCTGTTCCTCGATGGGGGACGCCGCAACCGTGGCCGCGAACGTCGAGGGATGCCGGCACGACCAGCAGCGGCGTTGGATCAGTGCGCCCACGCGTCGAGCGCGCCGGCATAGTCGGCGGGCGTTGCCAGCGGCCGCGCATCCAGGCGCTTGTCGATGCGCTTGATCAGCCCGCTCAGCACCTTGCCCGGGCCGCATTCGGCAATGCGGGTGATGCCCTGGCTGGCGAACGCCTGCACGCAGCCGGTCCATTGCACCGGCAGGTAGAGCTGTTCCACCAGGGCCTGGCGGATGGCGGTGTTGCCCTCATGTACGCGCGCGTCCACGTTCTGCACCACCGGAATCTGCGGGGCGTGCCAGGTCAGCCCGGCCATCGCCTCGCCGAGCTGATTGGCGGCTTCGCGCATCAGCGGGGTGTGCGAGGGCACGCTCACTGCCAGCTTGACCGCCTTGCGCACGCCGCGCTCGGCCAGCAGCCCCAGCGCGCGCTCCACCGCCGCAGCGTGGCCGCCGATCACGATCTGACCGGGCGAATTGAAATTGGCCGGCACCACGACCTCGCTGCCGGACGCCTGGGCACAGACCTCCTGCACTACCGCGTCTTCGGCGCCCAGCACTGCAGCCATCGCGCCAACGCCCGCCGGTGCCGCAGCCTGCATGAACTGGCCGCGCAACCGCACCAGATGCGCGCCGTCGTGCAGCGACAAGGCGCCGGCCGCGACCAGCGCGGTGTATTCGCCCAAGCTGTGTCCCGCCAGCAGCGCCGGACGCTGTCCGCGCTGGGCAGTCCACAGCCGCCACACCGCCACGCCCGCAGCCAGCAAAGCGGGCTGGGTGTATTCGGTGCGATTGAGCATTTCTTCCGGGCCGCCCTGGGACAGCGCCCACAAATCGACGCCAGCGCCCTCGGAGGCTTCGGCGAACGTTTCGCGAATCTGCGGGTGCAGTTCGGACAGTTCCGCCAGCATGCCTAAGGACTGCGAGCCCTGGCCGGGAAACACGAAAGCGAGAGTGGATTCGGTCACGCGTTGCTGCCTACAAAAATCGAGCCGGGATCATACGTGCGAAATCGCCCCGGCGTCTGTACTGCCGCGTATGCAGAAGGCCACGCGAATGTGTCGCGACGTCGAAAAACCGCACACCGGGCTTGGTCGGGCCGGGCGCACAACGGCAGCAGTTACGCTGACGCGCCGCCGTTCCGGTTCGATAGTGAAAGCGCTGCCTGCCAAGGCGGCGCACCAGCGCCGGCAAGCCAGCAAGGAAGTGAAGGGTCGGGCGCACCCGGTGCTGCCACCTGCGCTTCGTCTAGCCTGGCAGCGGGAATGCCGCCGCTTGTCCATGCAGCACCCCGTCCTCATCGACGAGTTGCCAGACCACACCTTCGGCGATCTGGAAGCGCGAACCATCTTTCGCGATCCGCACACCCGCGTAGTCCCTGACGACGCCATCGCGGGTGACCGCATCGAGTAAACGCTGACGTTCCGCTCGTTCCGGCAATTCTGCCGATAGCCGCGAAGGCATGCCAACGAACTCGCCCCACCTGTAGCCGAAAACGCGCTGTGCCGCCTGGTTCGCATAGACAAACCGCGGGTCTGCAGCGGTATCGTGCGCAAGAAGCGCAAACGGCGCATCGTGATACAGCCAATCGGGCTCGATCTGCCGATCTGCGACCAGCGGGCGGCCTGCAAACCGCTGGTAACTGCCGGTGAGCAAGGCGACGAAGACAGGATCGTGGGCGGGGTGCATGCGCTGAATTTACTTGCCGGCCGGCTTGTCCGAGGCGCTAGCCCGCAAACTGGTCGCATTGAGCGAATCACGCGACCTAAAAGCGGGCGCTGACCTTGGCGGAATTCAAGCGCCCCGAAAACGCACACAGGGCCCCAGGAGGCAAGGTTGCCCCCACAGCAAGGGAAGACGAGTGTCACCGCCATGCACGAATCCGCCTGAGTGGACGTGCACGTCCACTTTGGCGCAAGAAGCAGAAACGTCAGTAGCGCAGCAGCGCCGAGCCCCAGGTAAACCCGCCGCCGAAGGCTTCCAGCAACAACAACTGGCCGCGCTGCACGCGACCGGAGCGCACCGCTTCGTCCAGCGCCAGCGGCACCGAGGCAGACGACGTGTTGCCATGGCGATCTACGGTGACGACCACCTGCTCCATCGGCAACTCCAGCCGCTTGGCAGTGGCTTCGATGATGCGCAGGTTGGCCTGATGCGGAATCAGCCAATCCAGGTCGTGCTTGTCATAGCCACTGGCCGCCAGGGTCTCATCGACCACCGAGTCCAGCGCCTTGACCGCATACTTGAAGACGTCGTTGCCCTTCATCAGCAATGCACCGCCGCCATTCTTGCCTTCGCCGAATCCCACAGAGACCCCCACCGGGTCCCACAGCAGTTCTTTCTTGCTGCCATCGGCGTGCAAATGGGTGCTGAGGATGCCGGTCTCTTCGTCGGCCTTGAGGACCACCGCGCCGGCGCCGTCGCCGAACAGCACGCAGGTGGTGCGATCGGTCCAGTCGACGATACGGGTCAGGGTTTCTGCGCCAACCACCAGCACGGTCTTGGCGTCGCCACTGCGCACGAACTTGTCGGCCACGCTAAGCGCGTAGACAAAACCCGAGCAGGCAGCGTTGACGTCCATCGCACCGCAACCGATGTTACCCAGTCGGGCCTGCAACAAGCAGGCGGTCGACGGAAAGATCAGGTCCGGGGTGGTGGTGCCGATGACGATCAGATCGATCTCATCGGCGGTCACACCGGCCGCCTCCATCGCCTTCAGCGAGGCGAAATACGCCAGATCGCTGGTGGTCTGGTCGTCGGCGACGATGTGACGTTCACGGATGCCAGTGCGCGAGAAGATCCATTCATCGCTGGTGTCGACGATCTTCGACATGTCGTCGTTGGTCAACACCTTTTCGGGCAAATAACTACCCGTGCCCGCGATTCTGGAATAGATCCGCTTGCTCATACTGTTCCCTGTTGCAAGAGCCGCGGTGACCGGCGGCTCCGGAAGAAGCGAGGGTCACCCGGCCGCATCGAAGGCGGCGGGCGCCACGGATCAATCTTCTTGGACGGCCGACGACTTGGTCGTGATCACTTTCTTGCCGCGGTAGTAACCGTCAGCGGTGATGTGGTGGCGCAGATGGATCTCGCCGCTGGTCGGGTCGGTCGACAGCTGCTTGGCGGTCAGGGCATCGTGCGAACGACGCTGGCCGCGGCGGGACGGGGTGACACGGGATTTCTGCACAGCCATGGGATTGCTCCAAACCTTAGTTCGATAACTTGTCTGTTGAGTCGAACAGCACGCTCTACGCCCGCGTCGACCTGTCTTACCGCCCTTAACAGCGGCGGTTACTGTTTCTTCAACGCTGCCAGCGCCGCGAACGGACTGGCCTTGTCTTGCTCTTCCTGGGTCGGAACCCATTCGGCATCGATCGCTTCGCTACCCGGCGCCACCGGCACCACTGGCACAGAGAGCACCAGCTCGTCCTCGATCATGTCGACGGCCCGCAGCATGCCATCTTCCGGCACCAGCAACGCTTCGTACTCGGCCGGCAATGCAGCTTCGTCGGCCTCGTCACGGATCAAACCAAGACGCTGTCTGATTTGCACCGGATACAGGAAGCGTTGCAGGCTGCGCTGGCAGGCCAGCGGAAGCTCCACATCGATACTGAGTTCGACATAGGCGACCTTGAGCAGAGGGTCTTGATCGAATTGAAGCGAATAGACACATTCGCCGTCGGTATCGACAAGGCTTCCCTGCAGACGGGTCATCGCAGATAGCGGGATGCGGCCATCGAAGCGCCTGCGCGCTGCGACCATCCGCCAAGCATCCAGCATTTCGGGCACGTTCGCGGACATAAGCCGCAGAATGTTAAAGACCCGCGGCAGCCCTGTCAAATGACCCAATTCATGCGATTGCCGCACGGCCCGCAGGACGGCAGACTCCCCCTGCCCCCTCGCAGCGGCCCCCATGATGCCACGCCTGATCCTTGCTTCCACGTCTGTCTATCGGCGCGCGCTGCTCGGCCGCCTGCAGCTCGACTTCGACACCGTCCGGCCGGAGGTCGATGAGCAGGCACAGCCGGGCGAATCCCCGAGCGCACTGGCCAGCCGCCTGGCCGTGGAAAAAGCCGCCGCGGTGGCAGCCCGCTTCCCTGCTGCCTGGGTGATCGGCTCGGATCAGGTCGCCGACCTGGACGGCCAGGCGCTGGGCAAACCCGGCACGCGCGAGCGGGCCCGGATGCAGCTGACTGCCATGTCTGGCCAGACCGTGCGCTTCCATACCGCCGTCAGCCTGGTCGGCCCGGAGCGCCAGCTGCACGCGCTGGACCTGACCGAGGTGCAACTTCGCGCGCTGACGGTCGTCGAGATCGAACGCTACCTGGACGCCGAACCAGCCCTGGATTGCGCCGGCAGCTTCAAATGCGAAGGCCTCGGCATCAGCCTGTTCGACGCGATCCGCTCGGAAGATCCCACCGCCCTGGTGGGCCTGCCGATGATCGCGCTGGCAAGATTGCTGCGGCAGGCGGGATTCCAGATTCCCTGAGGCAAGCCACGGATCAGCACTGCGTGTTTGGCGAACCAATTTGTAGGGCCGCGCGTGGCCTGCTGGAACACGCGCGCTCTCGAATTCCAGCCACAACTGCGTGTCCCCGCAAACGCGCGCAGGCTGCCGGCTCGCACCTAACTTTCGGAGCGACGAACAACACGTAGCGTGCGGTCGCCATGTGGGTGTAGGCGGCGAGCAGGAACAGCAGTGCACGCGTGGCACATGCAACACCGAGCGGCGGACGCGTCCGCCTGGCGGTGAGCGCAGGCACTTTGTTGGCTGCTCTTAATTCGGTAGCGCCAGCTGACAGAACTGATACGGATAGACGGCCTGCCCCACCTGCGAGGACAGCGTGCGGCAACGCGCGGGATCCAATGTCAGCCCGTACGCTGCCAGACGCTGTTGCGCAGCCTCGCGCACGGCCTGATCTGCGGCTGCGATATCCAGCGCCTTGCCTTTGGGAATAGCCAGTACGCAGCGATCAGGCTGTGAGGTATCCAGTTCGGCACGCAGACCGCGTGCGACCAACCAGCGCAGCCGCGTGCAGCCCGGCTGACGCTCCCAGCCGAACTGCTGCGCCAGGTGATTCATGCGATCGATGCGCAATTGCTGCTTGTCACGCGCCGCCCCCAACATCGCGTAAAGCTGCGGTCGCTCGGCAATCAATGCACGCACGCGCTGTCGGTAGTGGTCGGTCTCGGAGATATTGGTGGCAACCCCGATGTAGCGCGCCTGCGACGGCAACAACGGCACGCGCCAGGATTGCGGTTCGTCGCCGACCAGCAACACACTGGACGCAGCGGGATCCCCGAGCACCGGCTGCTCCACCTGGAAGCTGTCGCGCGCCCAGGACTCATGCCCCCAGTCCTTCCAGCCGACCACCGCAACCAACGCGCATGCGCCGATCAACCAGGCGGCCTTGCGATTTGCGCGCGCGGCAAATGCATGCCGGCACACGATCCACAGCACCAGCGGCGCCAGCAGCTCCAGTACTACCAGATAGCGGTGGATGCTGAAAATCGCCTGCCATAGCGCATACGCCACGCCAAAGAACACCAGCAGCACGATGGCAGCGCGATCGACCGCGGCAGCACGCACCGGACGACGCACCAACGCACGCCCTGCAGCAATCGCCACCACCCCATACAGCACTGCCCAGCCCGCCTGCACCAGACCGAGATCGCCGATGCGCTGCGGCTTGAGCGTAAACAGCAGCGGCCAGATGAGCTGCTCGCCGATGGTGCGCGGCAACCAGCGCACATCAGCGATCGAGACAGGCTGGGCCAGCGGCGATTTGAACACGCCGTTGAACTGCGGAAACAGCGGGTTCCCCAGGTGCTGCCAGACCTGCCAATACCAAGGGCCAGCCACCAGCAACAGCACCAGCAGCGCAACGCCCGCCAGCACACTCAACGCGAGCACGCGCGAGCGCAGGTGGCCACCGTCGCACAGCACTGCCGGCACCAATGCCAATGCATACAACGCATTGGTGAGCTTGAGCGCCACCGCCAGGCCGATCAACGCACCGGCAACGGCCCACAGATGCACGACGTGCAAGCCATTGCGCGCCCTGAACTGCGCCAACAACACGACCGCCAATGCAGCCAGCACCGGAATTGCACTGGCTGTGTCCCCCATGGTGTTGCCGAGTTCGGACAGGAACACCGCACTGCACATTCCAGCCAACGCGAACAGCGGCACCCACTGCGCGCGGCGGGATTCATTCGACAATACCCGCCAGGCCAGCGCCGCCAGCGGGATGAAGACCAGCGCATGCAAACCACCGAGCAACGCACCGGCCACCGGCCCGGGCAGCTGCAGCATCAACCAGGCGTGCATCGCATCGAGCAGCGGGCTGAAATAGCTCTGCATCTGCGCTGGGGCCAGATCCGTGCCCAGCCGGTCGGTTGCCCAGGCATCGCCGATATAAAGATGGTAGTTGCGCAAATCCCAATTGGCGTCCTGCCCCAGGCCAAGCGACAGCAATGCCCCCAACAGCAGGACCGCGACCACTGCCGATGCGACCTGGCGCGGCGAATGAAACCCGAACCAGCGATCTGCCCAGCGCAACACACGCTGCCGCCGCGCAACAGGTGCAGAGCGCGCAATCGATGCCATCAGCGACGTTCCTTGTTGTCTTCTACCGCGACCAGCCTGCCGACGCCCGGCTCGGACAAATATGCCAGATGCTTGGCCTCCACCCGTCCACGCGTGACGGTATCCAGAATCAGACCGCAGGCCAGCAGCAGGAAGCCGAGCAGCATCAGCGCCACGCACAGAATTGCGGTGGGGAAGCGCGGCACCAGCCCGGTCTGGAAATAGGTCTCGAACAAGGGGATCGCCAGCACCACCGACAATGTGGCGCTGAGTACGAAGCCGATCGAAAAGAACAGTAACGGCCGCTCGGCCTTGAACAATTTGGCGATCGTGACGAGGATGCGCCAGCCATCGCGCCAGGTGTTCAACTTGCTTTGCGAGCCTTCCGGACGCACGCCATAGGCGGTTTCGACCTCGGCCACCGGCATGCGCAGCTGCAAGGCATGCACGGCCAGTTCGGTTTCGGTCTCGAAGCCCTGCGCGTGGGCGGCGAACGATTTGACGTAGCGCCGCGAGAACACCCGGTAGCCGGACAGCATGTCCTGGAAGCTGCGGCCGAACAGCAGCCCCGCGCAGCGCGTCAGCAACACGTTGCCCAACCGATGCCCCGGCCGATACGCGGCCTGCTGCTGATCGCGCCGCGCACCGACCACCATGTCCAGGCGCTCGTCGATCAGCTTGCGCACCAGCGCCGGCGCGGCGGCGGCATCGTAGGTGGCGTCGCCGTCGACCAACACGTAGATGTCGGCCTCGACATCGGCAAATCCACGCCGCACCACGTTGCCCTTGCCCTGCAATGCGACACGACAGACCCGCGCGCCTGCCGCTGCGGCGATCGCTGCGGTGGTATCGCTGGAATTGTTGTCCAGCACATGGATCACCGCACCCGGCAAAGCGGCAGAAAAATTGCCGACGACCGCAGCGACCGTCGCCGCTTCGTTGTGGCACGGCACCAGCACGGCAATTCGAATCCCGGGCACCGGCGCGGGATGGGCAACAGGCATGGCATCGGTCATCGCGTGATCTAAGGAAGGTCTGATCAAC
>NZ_JAGHWR010000105.1:0-22202 GCF_017746155.1 Xanthomonas sp. D-36-1 | reverse complement strand
GCTCACGCTGGCCCATGCCCTCAGCGTCACCGAACGTCAGCTGCATGGATGAATCCTCTACATAAGGCGATAGTGTCGCGCATCTGCGGTGAGTTGATCAGACCTTCCTTAAACAGTGCGAAAATTGTCCGTACGACTGGAGTGTCGGTTACGGAGATTTCAGGTGGCCAACCACTCCCTTCAAGCCGGAGCTAAACCTCGGGCCAGGCCAATGCGAGGCGAAAGGTACGCATGTGGGCAACCCGATCAACGTGGCCACCGGTAACAAGTTTCAACAGGCCGTCGATATCGATGATCGCTCCGGACTTGGCTTTGTCCGCTACTACAATAGTTCCGCAATCAGCTCGGATACTGCGATTGGGATCGGATGGACACATAGCTATGCGTCCAGAATCGTTTTCCCCAGCGATAGTTCCAGTGGCAAGATTGTCTATGCGCAGCGCGCTGACGGCAGATCAATCACGTTCTTTTGGCAACCCAATGGAACGTGGTTACCTGACGGCGGGCAGACCAGCGCTCTGGTCGAAGCGCGCGATGCGAACGGCACGATCGTCGAATGGCACTTCAAGGAGCGCAAGGACGGCGCGACTGAGGCCTACGACCTGGCTGGCCGCTTACTGCGTATCGAGCCGCTCGATGGCCTGACGACCAAGTTGACCTACGCGACCGCCTCCACCCGGCTTCCGAGCCTGGTGACTTCCTGGCAAGGACGCGCAATCCAACTGCACTACGACACATCTGGCAGGGTGTCCGAAGTGATCGGCCCGGATGGCGGCATCCATGTGTATGCGTACGACTCGGCCAATCACCTGACGGCGGTTGCGAATCCTGGCGGCGGTACCGTCAGCTATCTCTACGGCGAGTCCACGCAGACCTCTGGCGCTTCGCTTGCGAATGTGCTCACCGGCATCGTCGATGAGACGGCTAAGCGGTATGCGACCTATCGCTACGATACCGAGCGCCGGGCAATCACATCGATGCATGGCGACAATCACGACCGTTACGATGTCACCTACATGGATAGCATGAACGTAAAAGTTGTCGAGCCTTCGGGCGCGTTGAACTATCGTTCCTTCACGACCTACAACGACATTCGCACGGCGACAAATAGCGCCAGGTCCTGTCCTGGCTGTACCACGTCCAGCGAAGCATGGAGCTATGACGAAAACGGGCATTTGAACGAATATCGCGATGGCGCGGGGAACATTACCGACCACGATCAGGACGCGTGTGGCAGGGATATGGTCCTGACCGAAGCCAAAGGCAGCCCAGAACAGCGCACGACGACCTATGTCAGGGATCAGACGCTTGGGCGGATCCTGGAAAGCACAACGCGCGACCTCTCTGGAAACAGCGTCAGGCACGGCACCTCCACATACAATCCGAGGGGCCAACGCACGGCCTCGCGCACCACTGATCCCAACGACAGCACCGAACGATTGTCCGTATCGTCCTACTGCGAACAGGCAGATCTGGACGCAGGACTCTGCCCGCAGAGGGGTCTATTGCTCTCCGTCGTCACGGGCGCACCGAATGCATCGCGCAGAGTCGACTACACTTATTACGCCACGGACGCCGCCGCCTGCGCCACAGCGCCTACCACCTGCGCTTACCGCAAAGGCGACCGATGGAAAATAACCAACGCCCTAGGCCAGACCACCGAATACCTCGCCTACGATGGCGCTGGCCGCCCGCTGTCCATCAAGGACGCCAACGGCATCGTCACCGACTACACCTATCACCCGCGCGGCTGGCTGACGGCCGCCAAGGTGCGTGGCGCCGATGCCTCCAGCGAGGCCGATGACCGCATCACCCGCATCGATTATTGGCCCACCGGCCTGGTCAGGCAGGTCACCCAGCCCGATGGCGCGTTCACTGCCTTCACCTACGATGCGGCGCATCGGCTGACCGACATTACCGACAACGCGGGCAATACCGTCCACTACACGCTCGACAACGCCGGCAATCGCATCAAGGAAGACACCAGCGATGCGTCGGGCACGTTGAAGCGCACGCTCTCGCGCGTGTACAACCAGCTCGGCCAGCTCAAGACCCAGGCCACCGCCGCCAGCGACCCGACCGACTTCGCGTACGACGCCAACGGCAACGCCACCACCGTGACCGATGCGTTGGCGACCGCGACGCAGAGCGAGTACGACCCGCTCAATCGCCTGTCCCGCACGCTGCAGGATGTGGCCGGCATCAAGGCCGACACGAAGTTCGCCTACGACGCACTCGACAACCTGACCAAGGTCACCGACCCCAAGGGCCTGGACACCACCTACGAGTACAACGGGTTCGGCGATCTGGTGAAACTCACCAGCCCGGACACCGGCGTCACCAGCTACGCCTACGACAGCGCCGGCAACCGCGCCAACCAGACCGATGCGCGCGGCAACACCACCGCCTACAGCTACGACGCGCTCAATCGCCTGACCAAGGTCACCCCCCCCACCAGCCTCAACGTCACCTACACCTACGACGCGACGCAGACGGCCTGCACCAGCGGCGAGACGTTTTCGATCGGCCGCCTGACCAAGATGCAGGGCGGCGGCGCCATCACCCAGTACTGCTACAACCGCTTCGGCGATCTGGTGCGTAAGGTGCAGACCAGTAACGGCACCGCGTTGGTGCTGCGTTACGACTACACCATCGGCGGCCAGTTGCGGCGGATGACCTATCCCGACGGGGCGGTGGTCGATTACGTGCGCAATGCGCAGGGCCAGACCACGCAGGTCGGCGTGACGGCCGCCGGCGGTAGCCGCCAGGTGCTTCTGGGCAATGCCACTTACTATCCATTCGGCCCGGCTGCCGGCTGGACCTACGGCAATGGCCGCACCCTCGCCCGCCGCTATGATCTGGACTACCGCCCGCAGGCGATCCAGGACACCCGCCCGGGCGGTCTTGACGTAGGCTTCGGCTTCGACCCGGCCGGCAACCTCACCGCACTGACGCCCGCAGGCAACACCACACCGGAAATCAGCCTGGGCTACGACGCCCTGGGCCGCCTCACAGCGCTCAAGGACGGCCGCACCGGCACGCTGATCGACGGCTACAGCTACGATGCCACCGGCAACCGCCTCAGCGCCAAGGTCGGCACGGCCACGCAGGCCTACACCTACCCGGCCGACAGCCATCGCCTGAGCGCAGTGGCCGGCGTGGCACGTACATACGATGCCACCGGCAACACCACCGCCATCGGTGGCACCGCACGCCAGTACACTTACGACACCAGCGGCCGCATGACCCAAGCCCGCCGCGCCGGCGCGGTGACCATGAACTACCGCTACAACGGTAAAGGCGAGCAGATACGCCGCTTCCTCGGCACCACCAACACCTACACGCTCTACGATGAAGCCGGCCACTGGCTAGGCGACTACGACAGCAACGGCGCGCCCAAGCAGCAGGCGATCTGGCTGGACGACCTACCGGTCGGCCTGCTCGCCAACGCCAACAAACTGCACTACATCGAACCGGACCACTTGGGCAGCCCGCGCGTGGTGATCGACCCCACCCGCGATGTAGCGGTGTGGACATGGAGCTTGAAGGGCGAAGCTTTCGGCAACACCGCGCCGAATCAAGATCCTGATGGGAATGGTGCGGCGCTGGTCTTGGATATGCGGTTCCCGGGGCAGCGCTTCGATGCGGCGAGTGGGTTGAATCAGAACTACTTCCGGGACTATGAAGCGGCTACGGGCAGGTATGGGCAGAGTGATCCGATTGGACTAAACGGAGGATTTTCCACATTCTCCTATGTAGAGTCATCCCCATTTAAATACAGCGATGCATTTGGGCTTGTCAAACATACAAGTGGCCGCTGGATTGAATGTGGGAAAGGTTGCAGGATTCGAATCGACTTTACTTTCGATGAAGCCACGGGCAGTAAGATCAGGCACCTCCACTGGGAATGCAAAGGTGATACGGGAGAATGCGGCGAAAATGGACATCCTTCGCACGGCGGCACATGGGATGACGCACCAAGCATAATCAAAGAATGTGCATTAAATAATGGCTTTGCTGGCAAGTCAGTGACTAACGACAACTTTAATTCCCGAAAGTCAACTCCAGAAATGTCTGCCAGCGCAAAAGCCGTGCTTTATATCGGCGGCGCAGCAATTATATTTTTTGGATTTTTATCAGGAGCCGGAAGTTAATGAATAAAGAAAATCCAGCAACCCTAGATCTTCATGACGCAATAATTGAGAGCATCTCACTAGACTTCAGCACCCGCACACTAAAAATTTATACAAAACACTATCAATCAAGAAAAAGTTCAAAAAGATCAAAATTGATAATTAGTTTTTATAAAGTGGCAAACTACTCATGCCTTTCCGACTTAGAATCAATACTAGATAACTCCAAATCAGGGAATATCAACTCGTGGTCTCCAGCCAAGGGTAAGGGAACAACATACATCTATCTAGTAGAGGGCTGCATTCAAGTAGCTGCAGATAACGTAGAAATTGATTGCGAAATCACAAATCAATAAAAACAAAAATTATAGGCTGCAGTGATTTATATATATCCATATAATTTCGCCCGATAAATTCAGAAAGAGAATACAGCATCGGCTGCTAGCAAAACCCGGAACTGGAAGACAAGCCAATCCGCCCGCACAACAGCGAAGGGACTAAGTTTTTTCGCTTACTGCCTAGTGGTCTGGGGCAGTTGACATCCCGAACAACAAGTAGCGACCTCAAGGAGCGTAGAAACTCCGTTCATAGCGGTACCCACCTTCGTCAAACCGGTGGGTTTTTGTGCCTGTTCTGCAGGTGCAAGCCGACGCGATGCCTACGTCGGGAGGGCGGCTAATACAACACTCCTTCGGGAGAAATACGCCCGCCGACTATGCACGGTTTCTAACCTCCCGACATCCCGTCGCCGGCCGGCGACGGTGCCTGTTCTTCGTAGGAGGCGTTGTGATGGCAAATGTATCGATAGTGGGGGTGGGCGTCGTCGCTCCGTGGTGCTGGCGGAGGTGAGGCGATGAGCCGGGCGCAGTCTTCAACCGCCAAGCGGTCCAAATTGAACGCCAAACGCACTGCTACCGCCAAGCGGACAGCCACGCCGGTAGAGGACGCGCAGCCAATGCGGCTGGTGCCCTCGCCCACGTTCGACGTGGACAATCTCGCCTTCGACCACCGGCCCGCCCGTCACCCAGATGATATTGCGCAGCGCCCGCCGCGCAAGGCACTCGCGCCCACGCGCTGCACGGTGGGCTATGCGTTTTACGATGCAGCGCCGGGCCGGCAACACAGCCAGCGGATTCCCAGCGTGCGCTTGCGCGGGCTGTGGCTGGAGCAATTGGGGTTTGCGGTTGGCAGCAAGCTGCGGATCACTGCACGTAATGGCGAACTGGTGGTGACGGTAGCGGAGGATTAGCCTGCGAGTGAGTAATGCGGCATTTCTGCACTGCTGAAACTGCACAGGGGCTTCGCCGCCGTATCCTCACCCCAACCCCTCTCCCGCGGGGAGAGGGGCTTTATGTTGCATGTCTGAGTTCTTACGTGTAGCTGCGGGCGCGGTCTCTCGCTCTGTGGTGCCATGCGCTCTGCAGAGGTCGCGCGAGGACCTCGTCATACTTTCAAGATGCGCTTGCTACAGCGCCCACACTCAAACCGACGCCAACACCCAACACCCAAAGGCAGGCCCGGCCGAGTAGCCTTTCTCCGGTTCGATACGAATCTGCAAGGTGGCGCGGCCGGCCACTGCTGCCGGCAAAGCGTAATCCACATCGACGAAATCCAGGCCGCGGTTGCCGTCCAGGCGTTCGCTGGCGATGAGTTCGCCGTCGGCGAGGATGCGGAAGCGGCGGCGGGTTTCGTCGCCCCAGTAGCGCAGGCGCAGGATGCGGGCCTGGGCGGTATTGCGCAGGGTGAAGGCCATGAAGCCGCCGGTACGCACGTCGCGGCCGGGCCGGCGGCGGTAGCTGAGCGGGTTGGAATTTTCCCCCTGCAGTGCATGCGCCTTTTCGGAGGCTTCATCGCCCAGCGCGATGCGATCGAGCGCGCGGGTGTCGAGTGCGTGCTGCGCTGCCGCTGCTGCCGCCAGTTCGGTCTGGCGTTGCCGCCATGCGGCGGCGTCGCGGTGTTCCAGGTAAACCGCGCTGCGGCGGTCGAACTGGGCGTAGAACGGCGACAACTGCCACTGCTGCATGCCATCGGTGTAGACGAACGCTGTCTTGCCCGGCACCGGCTGCAGGCGTTGCAGGATGTCCTGCCCCCCGATCAATGTCGGGGTCTTGCCCGACCACGGCTTGGCGGCGTCGCCCAGATCGACGGCGAGCACCAGCGGGCCGTGCAGCACCGACACCCAGGCGGGATCGTCCGGGGTCGCTTCCAGGCGCAGCGGCATGTCGAACGACAGCTGGAGGGTATCGCCGGGCTGCCAGACGCGCGTGAGGCGTAGATAGCCATCGCTGGCGCTGCCATCGACAGGTTGGCCATTGAGTCGCAGGCGCGGTTGTTGCGCCCAACCCGGCACGCGCAGTGCGAGCATGCGTTGCGCTGGCGGCGCGCCATCGATGCGCAGCGAGGCGCTGCCCTGCTCCGGCAAGGCGCTGTGCAAGGTCATGTTTAGTCCGGCGGCGTCGCGCACGGTGGAAGGCACGTACAAATTGATGTAGACGCCCTGCCCGTCCTGCCAGTAGATGGAATCGCCGAACTGCGCGTGCGCTTCCATGCCGCTACCGACGCAGCACCAGAAATCGTCGAACGGCGACGACCAGCCGCGCGCTTCGCCGGCCAGCAGCGGCGTCATGTAGGTAAACATGCCGGTGCGTGGATGCTGCTGTGCCATCACGTGGTTGAGCAAGGTGCGTTCGTAGTAGTCGAACAACTCCGCCTGCGGGCCCCATTGATACAGGTGGCGGGTGAGCTTGAGCATGTTGTAACTGGCGCAATGCTCGCAGGTCTGCTCGGTGAGGAATTTCGAAATGCTGTCCGGCTGTTGGAAATATTCGCGATCACCATTTCCGCCGATCACATAGGTGTGGTGGTCGGTGACGGTATGCCAGAAGAAGCGCGCTGCCGCGCCCGATGCGGCAGCGCCGATGACTTCGTACTCGCGCGCCAGGCCGATCAGCTTGGGGATATTGGTATTGGAATGCTGGTGCGCCAATGCGTCGCGCTGGGCGATGAGTGGGTCGAGCACGGCGTGGTGATGCAGGCGCTGCGCCAGCGCCAGCCATTGCGCATCGCCGGTTTGCACATGCAGTTCGACGAACGATTCGTTGAGGCCACCGAATTCGCAGGACAGCACCTTTTGCAATTGCGCGTCGTCGAGCGCAGCGAAGACGCCCTGCAGGTAACCGGCCAGAGCCACCGCGACCTGCAGCGCCTGCGCATTTTCGCAATGCGCATGTACATCAAGCAGTCCGGCGAACAGTTTGTGCCAGGTGTACAGCGGCGCCCAGCTGCCGTTGAGATAGAACGGCGCCGGGTCGATCTTGCCGCGTTTAAGCTCGTCGAAGACCGCGCGCCCACTCTCGATCTGCCCGGCTGCGTTCTTGCGTGTGAAGCCGGCCACATAGCCATCGCCGGCATGCGTCTGGCAGCGTGCCAGTTCGCTGACCAGATACCCGGCGCGCGTGCGGCACTGCGCATCGCCTGTTTGCGCGTGCATGAGTGCCAGCGCACTGAGATAGTGGCCGAGCGTATGCCCGGCAATGGTGTCCGCCTCCCAACCGCCATAGGCTGGCGCCTTCGGGTCGAGGCCGGCATACAGCACGAAGTTGTGCAACAGCCGGTCCGGCTGCAGCCGCATCAGATAGCGCCGGTTGGTCTGCAGCGCATCCAGAAACAACGATGGCGTGAGCCGGACCTGGGCAAGCGGCACCGCGCGCACGCTGCCAGGTTGCGCAGCGCTGGCCTGGGCCGGGAACCTCAGGAAGCCTGCAGCTACCGCCAGGCTGCTCCAGGCCAGAAAGCGCCGCCGCGATAGCGACAGCGTGTGGTTGCAGGTCGATTCGCTTAGGTGCACTTCCGTCATGGGATCAGCTTAACTCCTGAAAGCGCGCACGCATGCGCGCGGTCGCAACCAGGCCGTGGAATGGCATCTGCGCAACCGCTCGCACCCGGCCGCGCAGCGCCGCAACAACAGCACACTCAGAACTTCACCGTCGCGCGTGCCCAATAAAAACGCCCGAGCAGGTCGTAGGTCGCCACATCGGTATTGGCATTGCCCACGTTGTTGGAGTAATACAACGGCGGCTGCTTGTTAGCGATGTTGTCCACACCAACTTCAAAGCGCGTATGCCATGGCTCCACGTTATAGCCAAGCTGCAGGTTGTTGTAGACGTAGGCGCCGATATTGCGCACCACCGTCGGTTCGCTGGCATCGGCCGACAGGCTCTGGTCCGGATCCGAATTGCCGATGGCGGTATGCCCCACGTAACGGATGCGCCAGGTGGCGCTCCAGTCGTCCAGTGCCCAGCTGACCGTGCCCAGCGCACGCCAGCGTGGGAAGTTGCCGTAGGCCTGGGTGTAGCGGCCCACGTTGTGGATGGTGACCGAGCTGGGGTCGGTGGTGTCGGGCAACACGTCGTAACGGGTGAGATAGGTGCCGTTGAGGCCGGCGGTGACATTGCCCCAGGCGGTCGCCGGCAGGCGGTAGGTCAGGTTGAAGTCCATGCCCTTGGCCCATAGCTTGCCCAGGTTGACGGTGGGCTCGGCGATGTAATTGATGGTGCCGTTGCCGTTGCGATGGATCAACGCGCAGAACGCGCTGGCCGAGTTGGCGAAGCATTGATTCAGCACCGTCTGCGCCGACACCGTGGTGATGGTGTCTTCCAGGTCGATGCGCCACCAGTCCGCACTCAGCGACAGGCCGTCGATCCATTGCGGGTCGTAGACCAAGCCGACATCGTAGGACTTGCCGGTTTCCGGCTTGAGCTGGTAGCCCGCCACTGCCGCGCCGGAGACCTTGCCCGACACCTGCCCATCCGATTGCTGGTAGCTGCCATCGGTGGGCACGTTCGCGCAGGCCACCGTGTTGCCGCCGGTGTAGCCGTTGCACGGGTCGTTGACGGTGGCCGCGTCGCCGGCGACGCCGGCATACAGCTCGTTGATGTTGGGTGCGCGAAACACCTGCGAGACGGTGCCGCGCAACAATAGGTTTTCGATGGGGCGGTATTCCAGCGAGAGCTTGCTATTGGTCTTGCTGCCCACCGAGCTGTAGTCGGAAAAGCGCGTGCCGATCGTGATGTTCAATGCATTGATGCCGGGCAGATCCTTGAGCAGCGGGAACAGTGCTTCTGCGTAGGCTTCCTTGACATCGAAACTGCCGCTCAAGCTGGACGAACAGAATTCGATCACCCCGCACAGGCCGTTCTCATCGCCGGTCCATAGCGGGTCCGAGGCGGTGGTGGAGCGCTCTTTTCGGTACGACATGCCGGCCGCCAGGCTGGCCTCGCCGGCCGGCAACGCGAACAGCGTGCCGTTGGCATTGGCCTCGAATTGCTTGACCGTGTACACGCTGGTGACGATGGGATTGACCACCATGCCCTGCAATGTGGCCAGGTTGGAGCTGTCGTTGAGGTTGAAGAAATTCAACGGCGTGCAGCCGGCAATCGCTGCGCCTGCGCTGCCGCACTTGACGGTGCCGTCGCTGTCCAGGAACGACGGGCCGATGGCCTGATTGAACGCGGCATAGTCGAGAAAGCCGTTGTTGATCGACTTTTGCCTGACCTTGCCGTAATTGAAGGTGGCATCCCACTGCCAGGAGCTGTCGCCGAAACGGCCGCGCAGACCCGGGCTGATCTGGAAGTTGTAGGTGTTGTACTGATAGCGGCGGTTGCCCAGCACGGTGGCGCGGGTATTGAGGTCGCTGTAGGAGGTGCCGGTGCTGCGATCGGTGCCGAAGTTGACGCCGAACGGGTTGTAGTAACTCTGCGCCGACACCAGGATGTTGTCGCCATTGGAGAAGATCGGAATCGGCGCAATGATCGAGGCCGACTCAGTCTTGCTAAACCAGGTGTTGACGTAGCCCTCGACGTTGTCGCTGAAGCGATACGTGCCCAGCAGGAAAGCATTGGTGCGTTTTTGCGGGGTCTGCAACAGGTTGAACGGCTGGTAGTTGTACGAGTCTGCGCTGGCGTTGTAACAGTGGAAGTCGCCGGGGCCGGCGCGCCCGCTGACACCGCTGTTGAGGGTGACGCGCCCGCAGCCATTGGATTGTGCAAGCAGCTGCGATTGATCCGACCCATCGTTGAAGTTGACCGAGCCGGTGGGCGTGGCGGAGGAGCCCTGCTTCACCGGTTGGCCATTGGTCAGGGCGAGCGCGTCCTTGGAGTAATCGCGCGCCACTGCCGAGACGGCATCGATGTTGTGATACGACAGGCCGCCGATCAGGCTGCCGCGCTCCCAGGTCTTGCCGGCGGTCAAGGCGAAGTTGCGGCGGTTGCCATCGCCTTCGCTACTGGTGCCGAAGTCGCTGCTGAACTGCACGCCGTCGAAGCGCGAGCGCAGGATGAAGTTGACCACCCCGCCGATCGCATCGGAGCCGTACACCGCAGAGGCACCGTCACTGAGCACCTCGATGCGTTCGATCATGCTGGAAGGAATGGCGTTGACGTCGTTGTAAGCCAGGCGGATGCCGTTGACCAGCACCAGCGTGCGCTTGTCGCCCAGGCCGCGCAGCGAGATCGCCGAGGCACCGGTGCCGCCGCCGTTGTTGGTATAGGGATTGGTGGCATTGCCGGCGATGGATGGCAATTCCTGCAGCAAATCGCCCACGGTCGCCTTGCCGGTGGCAGCGATCTGCTCCTGGCTGACGGTGACCACCGGGTTGGCGGTTTCGGTGTCCACGCGGCGCAGGCGCGAGCCGGTGACGACCACGCTGTCCAGCGTCTGCGTCGCATCGCCACCCGCCGCCTGCTGAGCAGCCACCGGCGCGGCCGCACCTGCCGACAGCGCCAGCAACAGCGCGGAAGTGAGCATGCTCGGCAACGGCCGCGTGGTGGCGTTGGTCGTGCGGGAGAGAGGCAACGGCAACATCGGCATGCAAGGCTCCTGAGTGTGACGAAAGACAAACAGTGGGCAATACCTGCCCGTGCCGACGTATAGCGGCGCAGGGCGACGTAGATGGCAGACGCACGCTGCAACGGACCGCTGGCACGGTCGTGGTGCAGACACGCAGACAACGTGCGACGCAGGCGACCGGAAAATCGCGCAGCAACGCGTACTGCCAGGAATGTGGTGCATTCCACACTGGATGCGCGCTTGCGCTCCAGTTTTCATCAGCTGGTCACAATGTGCCTGTGCGCGGACGCTACGTCTTGTCGCATTTGGCGAACGCGCATGCGGAAAACAGCATGGTTCGCAACTGAACGATCATGCGTGGCGGCACGAGCGCGCTCGAGCCCGCACGCTTGCGCACTGCTTGCGGCGATTGGAGTGCAGATCAAGCTGACCAGGATCGCTGCGCGGACCGGGGCATCGGGCTGGGTGTGCCGCGCACGTCAAATCGACGCACGCGAACGGCAGCGCACGCGCATCACGGCGCCGGTGCGGCCGGCGCTGCTGCATTGCGATTCCACTCCGGGGTGGGTGCCTGCTGCATCCAGCGCAGGAAGAAATCCAGCAAGCGGCGCCTGCCGTAGTCGCCACCGGCACCGTGGTCGCCGCCCGGCACGACCAGCAGATCGAAGTCCTTGCCGGCCTTGATCAGGCGATCGGCCACCTGGAAGGTACTGGCCGGGTCTACATTCATATCCATGTCGCCGGTGACCAGCAACAGATGCCCCTGCAGGCGCGCAGCGTTCTCCACGTTCGACGAGGCGGCGTACCACGGCCCGACCGGCCAGCCCATCCACTGTTCGTTCCACCAGATCTTGTCCATGCGGTTGTCGTGACACCCGGAATTGGCCACACCCGCCACATAGAACTCCGGATGAAACAGCAGCGCCCCCAACGCGTTTTGCCCGCCCGCCGAGGTGCCGTACACGCCGACACCGCCGCCGACGTCGTACCACGGGTACTGCGCTGCGGCGGCCTTGTGCCAGGCGATACTGTCCGGCAACCCGGCGTCCTTGAGGTTGCGCCATGCCACATCGTGGAAGGCCCGCGAGCGGTTGTTGGTGCCCATGCCATCGATTTGCGTCACCGCAAACCCCATCCCGGTGAGCGATGGTGTCGCGGTGGTAAAGCGGTTGGGGACGAACGAGCCCTGCGGACCTGCATAGATGTCTTCGACGACCCGATAGCGCCGCTGCGGATCGAGCTGCTGCGGGCGATGGATGACGCCCCAGATCTCGGTCTTGCCATCGCGCCCGGTGGTGTGGAACGGCAGCGGCGCCTGCCACCCAGCCGCCAGCAGGCGGCTCAGGTCGGTGCGCTCCACCGTGCGTGCCAGCCCGCCATCTGCGCTGCGCCGCAGTTCCAGCACCGGGCCCAGATCAACGCGCGAATACAGATCCAGTAGCCAGGTTCCATCCGGCGAATAGCGCACCTCATGATCGGCAGCCAGCGGCGTCAATGCGGTGAGCCCGCGGCCATCCAGGCCGATGCGATAGGCATGGCGATAGTACGGGTCTTCGCCGGGCTGCATGCCCGAGGCGGTGAAATACACCTGCCCTGCGGCTTGGTCGATGCGATCGAGCTTGCGCACTACCCAGTCGCCACGGGTGATCTGGCGGATCACCTCGCCGCTGTGGCCGTCGTACAGATACAGATGCTCCCAGTCATCGCGCTCGGAGGCCCACACGATTTGCGCGCCATCGTCCAGATCCTGGCGCGCGTGCTTGCCGCCGTTCTCATGCTCGCCACTGAGCTCGGAGTATTCGATGAAGGTGGGCGATGTCTCTTCGATGAGCGTGCGCGCGTTGGCGGTGCGTGCGTCCACCTCGATCACCCGATACAGCTGGTGCCCGCGCGCGTTGTATTCAAAGGTGAAGCCGCGGCTGTCGTTCCACCAGACCATCTCGCTCACGGTGAAGGCATTGGGTAGCAAGGTCATCGCCACCGGGTGCGCTGCGTGCGTGGCGATGTCGAACAGCACCGGTTGCATCACCGGCAATGCATCGCCCGGCTTGGGGTAGACCTGCTGATGCAACTTCGGCTGCAGCTGATCAGCGGGCGCCGACTCGATGTAATAGACCATCCGCGGCGGCGGTGCCTTGACCCGATACGCCGCCAGATGCTGCGAATCCGGCGACCACACCACGCTGTCGAGTGCGTAGTAGTCCTGCGCACTGCCATCTTGGCTGAGCACGCTGCGTTCGTGACTGCCGACCGGTGCGATGACCAGGTTGCCCTGCTCCACCCAGGCGCGCCAGCGGCCATCCGGCGATTGCTTGGCCTGCTGCTCGCCCTGTTTGTGCGGCAGGCGCATGTCCATCGATTCGGCTGGCAGGTCGCGTTCGGGCAGATGTGCGCAGCGATAGCGCCGCAGATCGCATTGCCAGCCCAGTTTCGCCAGCTGGAAGCTCAGGCGCTGCTGTTCCAGGGTGGGCTCCTCGAGCTGCAGTCGCGCTGCGTCGACTGCCTTGGCACCAGCCTGCGTCAACGCGGCGGCCAGTCGCGCGTGATCGAAGGCCAGTGTGTTGCGGCCAATGGCCGCCTCTACCAGGCGGTATTCGATGGCCGGCAACTGGTTGCTGCGTGCCACCCCACGCCGATACAGAAAATGCCCGGCATCCACCCACACCGGCGCCGTAGGCTGCCGGTCCACCAGCGAGGCATAGCGATCGGACAAGCCCATCGCTTGCGTGTACTGCGCTGGCGTGGGGGCGGCGAGTGGTGCCGCAGTCGCCGACACGATGTGCGCGAGGGCGAGCGACACGCACCAGGTGGCGATGGTGCGAAAGCGCATGACGGGGATCTGTGGCACCTGCGACCTCATCGAAGCGTTGGAAAGACAGTGCGGCGTTGATGGACGATGGCCGAGCCGCTGGCCGCAACCGCTGCGGCAGGCATACGCCAAGGACGCTGCGACAGGCCGGCCAGGAGAGCAGACGCGACGGCTGCGCGGGGCGACACAACTGCTTGCAATGTGGAGCAACGCACGTCAGCGCGCCTGAACCACTTGGGACACGTTCGCAAGGCATGCGCGGCCAGTGCGCGCAAGCCAGTTCGTTGTACCCCGCCAGTGCACTGCACTGCTCGCGCACCCTCAGCCATCGTTCGGCTGCCGCACGCGGTGCCTTGTCAGTTGCTTCACGGCGCATCGCAATGCGTGCTGTCGGCGGCTGTGGCAGATGGCAGCCGTTGTGGCTGTGGCGCCAGCACTTCCCATTCCTGCACTGCCAGCGCGGCGTAGCTGGCCGGGTTGCCGGAGGCGTCCATGACCACGCGCACGCAGCGCGTCGTCACCGGCGCGAACGACACCGCTTCATCGTGATCGGGACGCTTGCCATACCCATCGCGCGGCTGCACGGGCTGCCATCGCCCCGCGCTCCGGTATTCCAGATGCCAACGCGCCGGCCGTGCCACGCCGACGTCGGCACCGGCCGGGTGGTCGGCCCAGAACACGATGCGCGTGCGATCCACGGTGATCGGTTGCGCCCAGCTGTATTGGATCCACTGCTGCGATGGGTTGTGGTCCGTCCAGCTACCCCACATCTCCGGCGGCAAGGGATTGGCCTTGACGATGCCGTCGTTGAGCGCGGCGATCCAGTACTGCACCGGGATATCCGGGCCATTGGATGCAGTTGCATAGGCCGACGGCGCTTGATTGCGCGTGGGCGGCGCAGGTGGCGTTGGACGCCGCGTCGGCACCACGGTGCGGATGCTGGCCGGCTGGGTGCTGTCGTCCCATTCCAGCCGGTCGATCGCCACGCTGCGGCGGAAATGCCCGCCGCCGTGCGCATCGGCGGTGTGATACACCAGATACCACTGCCGCTGAAATTCGACGATGCCCGGATGCGAGGTGGTCGAGGACACCGGCCGCAGCACGATGCCGCGATATGTCCACGGACCCAGCGGGGTTGGCGCGCTCGCATAGGCAATGCAGGCGTGATACAGCGTGGGCGTGCATGGCGAAAGACGCCCGGCGTTGTTGGCCGAGTAGGCCAGATAATAGGTGCCGTTGCGCTTGAACAGCCAGGGCGCCTCGAAATAACCGTCCAGCGTGTCCACGCGGATCGGCGTGCCCTTGAAGCTGATCATGTCGCGCTGCAGCTCCACGCCGTACAACGCACCGAAGGTGCCCCAATACAGATACGCCCGTCCGTCGTCGTCGACCAGCACGGTCGGGTCGATGTTCTGGATGTCGTTGTGGCCCGGCACCGACTGCGAGACCACCGGACCCTGCGGATGCGCGTCGGTCCAAGGGCCGAGCGGACTATCGGCCACCGCCACGCCGATCGCGAATGGGTCGGCATTGGGCGAATCGCGCTGCTGCACCGGCGCATACAGGTAATAGCGCCCATCCGGGCCCTGCACGATCTGCGCCGCGTAGGCATGACGCTTGTCTGCCCAGGCAAAGACCTGCTGCGGCCGCAATAGATCGCGGTAGTGGGTCCAATCGCCGCTGGCCGGATCGCTGCTGACGAACAGTTGCCAGCCAGGCATGACGAACGCATTGAGATTGGGAGCCGCGGTGTCGCGGCCGGCAATGATGTACAGCTTGCCATCGGCCACCAGCGGCGCAGGGTCGGCGGAATATGTGCTGCCGTCGGCGAGGATGGGATTGCCGGGTGCATGCAGCCGCGTTGCCTGCGGCGGCTGTAAGGCACAGGCCGGAGCGCTGGCCAGCAACAACCCGCACGTCACCACCAGCAACCGTAAAAACGTGCGCATCATGGCGCAGCCGCCTTGATCTGCACCAGCAGCGTCACCGACACGTGTCCGGTGGGTGCACGCCCTTGCGCGGTGCCGGTGAGCTGGAGTTCGCCAGGCTGTGCGTAACGCTCCGCTTGCAAGGTTGGCCATTGCACCGGCAAGCGTTCGCGCGAGCCGTCGTTGTATTGCACCGTCACAAAGCCCGGTAGCGTCGGTGCATGCCCAACAACCGCGCTCACCGTCGGCAACGGCTGCACGGTGTTGATCTGAGCCGGCGGCGTCGCGCGTACCCAGATGGTGGCCCTGACGGGAATCGCGCCTTCCACCAAGCCCTGCAGTTCCACCGTACCTTCGTGGCCCAGGCGGCTGGCGGCCAGCTCTGACCACTGCACCGCCACCGGCAGCACACTGCCATCGGCAAAGAACGCGGTGATCTCCTGTGGCAGCGTCGGCAGTTGCCCGGGAGCAGTCCGCAGATCGATCGTCTCCAACTGTTTGGGCAGATCAGACAGCGCCTGCCATTCGTCCACACCGATGGCGGCATGTCCGTCGCCCTTGGTCTGCGTCGTCAACACCACGCGCAGCCTGGTGGTTACGACCGGCACAAAGCTGGCGGTGCTCGCCGCACCTGTCGCCCCCGGGGCAATCGGGTAGCCGCTCTTGCTGACGATGTCCTGCCAACGTCCGTCCTGCAGCATCTGCAACTTCCAGCCAGCAGGCGCTGCCACCCCGCCATTGGGCTGGTCGTTCCACAGATAGAGCGTGCTCGACGACAAGCGCACCGGACGTGGCCATTGATACTGCAACCACACTGTCGCTGGCTGGTCGAGCCCATAGCTGCCCCAGCGCAGGCTACCACTGGGAAAGCTGCCCGGCTGCGGGATGAAGCCATCGTTCAAGGCCTGCACGCGGTATTGCATGCCGGTGAGTTGCGCACTGACAGCGGCCACGGCCTGCAACGGGATGCTCTGCAGCGGGCGCGAGGCGGCGGCGCTGACCTGCACATCGGCATGCCCGATCAGCGCCCCATCGTTGGCGACCAATCGCAAGATGTATTGCCCGGCACGGGTGAAACGTACCGAAGTCTGTAGCGCGGCGGCATCGGCAAACACCGCATCGCCACCTTCCGGGGCCTGCTGCACGCGCCAGCGCACCTGCAGCGTGCCAGTGGGCAAGCCGTCATCACCAACGCGGCCTTGCACCGCCACCGCGCCATCGGCGCCCGGCGTGTCCAGCTGCCATGCCTGCACCTGCGGCGGCGTGTTGCC
Organism: Xanthomonas sp. D-36-1; assembly: GCF_017746155.1. Classification (NCBI taxonomy): domain Bacteria; kingdom Pseudomonadati; phylum Pseudomonadota; class Gammaproteobacteria; order Lysobacterales; family Lysobacteraceae; genus Xanthomonas; species Xanthomonas sp. D-36-1. The sequence continues at coordinate 5,215 of NZ_JAGHWR010000105.1, read as the reverse complement.
CGCAAATGCCGGCGCCGGCAAGCCGCTATCGAACAGCTGGATTTCCTTGATGCCGGTGCGCGCCGTGCCAGCGTGCGTCACCACCACGCGCAGCGCGGCAGTGCGGATGGCCGGAAAGCGCACCCGATTGCGATTGCCCTCCGCCAGCGTGGCATCGCGGACCTGGCCGGGAACGTTCTTCCATCCACCGCTGCCGTCCTGATATTGCACGGTGTAGATCCACGGTGCCGCGTAGCCAGGCAGCGTTCCGGAGGGAAAGCCGTTCTGATCGCCGCCCGGCGACGAGCTGCGATAGAAGTACAGCACGACCTGATCCACGGTTTGCAGGCTGCCCAGGTCCAGCGCGATCCAGTCGCTGGCCGACGGCGAGCCGGCGGTACCCCAGAACGGCGTACTGGCAGTACTGCCGTCTACCGCCGCCGTCGCCGGCAAACCTGCGGCAGCGAAACTGGCGCTGACACGGGCACCCTCGGCAAGATCGCGACTGTGCGCGGGCGGCAGCGTCACATCCACACCGGCCTTGGCCAGGATCTGCGCGATCCGCGAGCCGGCCGCGAACGGCACCTGCGTCATCGACGCCAGCGGCGCGGGATGCGCTTCCAGCACCTGCGCGGTGCCATTGCGGTTGACCGCGTCCGGCGCGGCACTGACCTGGCCGCTGGCCGGGTCGTACACCACATGCGCCAACCGGTCCACACGGAACGCCAGGCGACCATCCAGATAGACGCTATAGCCCTTCGGCAGCCGGCCACCGTAATGGCTGCCATCACGATCCCAGACGATGCTCAGATTGCGGTCGCGATAGCGCAGATTGTCGGCGGCGAAATGGTCCCAGCCGATATCGATCGGATACAACTCGATCTTGCCGTCGCTGCGCGGGCGAAAGCCCATCGCATCCTCGATCATGCTGAAGTTGGTCGCCCCCAGCTGGGTATGGTGGATCCAGGAGCGATAACCGATCTTGCCGCCGTTCTTGGCACTGCCCTTGGCCCAGAATTCGTTCTGGTCGGGGTAGCGATTGTCGCCATTGATAAAGGGCGCCCAGGCATTCCAGTACAGCAGCTTGCGGTAGCTCTGCGCGTTCAGATACGGGCTGGGGTAATCGCGCAGGGCCGAGCCGAATAGACGGAATGCCACCGTCGCATTGATGGTGGAAAAGTTGTTGCTGCCCACATCGGTGCCGCTGCCGCGCGCCTGCATGTCCACCTGGTTGGCGGTATAGAACGGGAACAGCGGGTATTGCGCTGCGTCGGCGAACAGCCGCAAGGCGCGCACATACTTGGGGGCGTAGCCGGAATCGCCCTGCTTGGGCATCAAGCCCACGCTGAACGGGTAGTAGTTGTTGGTTTCCTTCCAGTCGACCGCCAGCCGCGGCCCGTCGGCCTGGCGATGCTTGAGCAGATCGCCATACAGGCCAACTGAGTCGGGCGCGTCGCTGTGGTCCTGCCACAGCACGTCCAGCACAGCCTTGCGGATACGGCGCGCGGTGGCCTGCATGCGCTGCGCGGTAGCGGTGTCGCCCGCGAGCATCGCTGCCTGCGCCGCCGCCTGCGCATTGGCGTAGACGTAGGCGCTCTCGGTGCGGTCCATGCGGATCTGGCCGTGCTGGTCGGCCCAGTCGAACGACACCGCGTCGGCGTCGTTGCCGGTCATCGCCGCCCAGTCGTATTCGATCAAACCGTTGTGATTGAGATCGTAGGCCGCCAGTACGCCGTCCACGTCACCGCTGCCATAGCGTGCCAGCTTGCCCGCCAGCGCCGCTGGCCCACCATGGATCTGCATCGACCGCCATGCCGCGGCCGTGATGTATTGCGCATAGGAGTTGGACCAGTTCTCCGGCGAGCCGGGGTTGTCGGTGTACTTGCCACCGCCCGCGGTCTCGCCCGCGCTGAGCCAGGTGCCATAGGCGTACAGCGGATTGCGCAGGTATTTCAGATCGTCCAGGAACATTCCGGCGGTCAGCACGATGGCATTGTCGTAGCCAAGCACACCCTCGATGGCGACCGGGAACTGGTAGTCGTTGCCGGGGACGTTGGCATCGAGGAAGTTGAAGCGCAGCACCCACCAGCGATAGAACAGGCTCTTACTGATGTTCTCGTCGGGCGTATCCAGGTACGGCAGATTGTCCACCCACCAGCGGTTATAGCTGGCCACGTGCTGCTGGTAGGCCTGCTGCGGCGTCTGCGCGGCAATCCGCGTGTACTCGGCGCGGGCTTCGGGCAATTCGCGGGTAAGCATGCCGAGCTGCAGCTTGATTGCCGCCGTTTCGCCACTGGCAGGAATCTCCACATCGCGCACCAGCTGCTGCCCCTCGACGCGGAAGCCATCGCCGGACAGACGGGGGAAGACCGTCGTGATGTGGTTGTAGGCGTCGAATGCACCGGTCAACTCGTTGCCGTCGGCATGCTGGGCGATCGGCGACACCGCTTGCAGCGATAGCGTGTGCGCTGCGCCATCCAGACTGGACAGCACGACGCTGGCGACCGCCACGTTCTGCTCGGTGATGTACTTGACCAAGCGCATGCGCACGCCCGCGTCGGCATCTTCGAACACTGTGGTGAAATAGCTCGGCGTCTGACGCCGCTGCTGCGACACCTCCTTCCAGTGGATACGACGCTTGCCCAGCGTGGAGTGGATGTGGAACAGCGCGTCGTAGTCGGTGGCATGCCAATACGCCACCTGCCCAACGAATCCCGGCGCATCGGGCGCGTGATAGGTCAGATACGCGGCACGGCCGCGGGTAAACAGCCAGTCGTTGCGATCGTCGAAACCGCCGCCGGTTCCCTCGCGCACCAGCATGCGGTCGATCCAGAAATCGTTGCCCGGCACCTGCCCTGCCCCATGCGCGACATCGGCCGCGTAGATCCGTGCCAGTTGTCCGCCGGGCGCAAACGGCACCGCGCTGTCGGGCATCGGGTGGTCCAGCCCGTGGAACAGCGGCTCGCCGATCATCGCGTTGGGCTGGGCGATCGGCGCTTCCTGGGCGACTGCAAGCGGCCAGCCCAGCATGACGCATGTCCACAACAGCGCAGCAGCGCCGGTGCGTCGGGTCAAACGCAACCAGCGCCGGTGCCGCGCCAGGAACAACTTCCAGCGTAAATTCCTCATGCATCCATCTCATTAGCGTGCAAGGCAGCGCGATCGATGCGGCGGCTGGTGCGCATCGGACAATAAACAGCGGCGATACTCCCTATTGCATCGCAAGCGATGTAACGCAGCCGCCTCACTATAGTTGTTTGCGCCGGCAACACCTGCGTCAACACGAAGTGCAGCGATGCAATGCGAACCTTGCTGTGCGTCGTCTGCCGCCACGCGTAGCGATCGTGGCGACAGATGACGCGAACCGCCGGCCGCGCACCCACCGGCTGACGCAGGCCATGCAGGGCAACCCCAGCCTTGCGCCAACTTGGCGCGCCATTGCTCGGTGCGGCATGTACCGCGCGTCCACTGCGTTCCAAGGGCGGTGCGCCGTCTACGTTGCCTGACATCTGTTTGCTGCCTTGTTAGCCGCCCTAAAACTCCACGCGCAGCCGGCTCCAGACATACCGCCCGAGCATGTCGTAGGTGCTCGCTTCGGTATTGGCCGCATTGGAGTAGCTATAGAACCGTGGCGGCTTGCGGTCGCCCAGGTTGTCGATGCCCACCGCCAGCGTGCTATGCAGCGATGCGATCTTCCGGCTCAGCGAGGCGTCGTGATACACCACCGAGCCGATTGGGAAGTAGGCGCAGCTACCATCGGCATTGGTGTCGACGCAGAAATTTTCGTACTGGCTACCGTTGACCGTGCGGCCCAGGTAACGGGCGTTCCAGCTCGCATGCCACGGGCCCTTGTGCCAGGCCAGATTGGCCACGGCGCGCCAGCGCGGCATGTTGCCCCAGCTGGAATTTTCGCCAACGTAATTATGCGAATCGCCCGCAAAGCGATAGCTGGAGAAGAACGTCGCATCCAGCCCCAGCGCAAATGTGCCCCAGGCAGTATCGGCCAGCGTGTAGTGAATGCCGGCATCGTAGCCGCGAATATCGACCTTGCCGCTGTTGTACGCGAACGGCACCGACACCCGCGTCAGCTGTCCGGTGGCATCGCGTTGAATCAGCGGACAGAAGGCGGCTTCGCTGCCGTCGAAGCAATCGCTGACCACCTGCTGATAGCCGACACCGCTCAGCATGTCGTCCAGCACGACTCGCCAGCTGTCCACGTTGAGCGACAGCCCGCGCAACCGATCCGGGTCGTAGACCACGCCCACATTGTAGGAGCGGCCACGCTCGGGCTTGAGCTTGAAGCCCACGTTATTGGCGCCGGAGGTCACCACGTTGAACTGCGCAGTGTTGGTGAAGCTGCCATCGTTGGGCACGTTCGCGCAGGCCGGATTCGGCGCGCCGGTCAAGCCTGTGCACGGGTCCTCGAAATCGCCGGTGTTGTCGACCACGCTGTTGTAGGGCGAGCCATACAAATCGCCCAATGCCGGCGCCCGGAACACCTGCGAGCCGGTGGCGCGGACCAGCAGATTCGCAATTGGCCGCCACTCGATCGCAAGCTTGCTGTTGGTGGTGCTGCCCCAGGCGTCGTAGTTGGAATAGCGCGAGCCCAGATTCAGGTTCAACACATGGGCGAACGGCACATCCTTCAACAGTGGCAGCAGCAATTCCGCATAGGCTTCCCTGACCGACTCATCGCGCCCCTGCTTGAGGATGCAGCCATCGTTGTAGTCGCAATTGCCATCGGCATCGGCAGCGGCCACCTCGCTCGTCGTGCCCTGCGCGAACGTGTTGGTGCGATACACCAGGCCGATGGCCGCCTGCACCATTCCGGCCGGCAGCTTGAACAGATCGCCATTGGCGCTGATATCGACAAAGCGCATCTGGCTTTTGTCAATCAGGTCCACCGGCCGCTGCGTGCCACGCAATGCGGCGATGGTGGCCGGGTCGTTGGGGTTGAAGACATTGATCGGCGTGCAACCGGCGATCACTGCGTCCGGCGCGCCGCACTTCACTCCTCCGTCGCTGTCCAGGAACGAAGCACCGACTGCGTTGTTCAACGCCGAGGTGATCGAAAAACCGGTGCGCACCAAGGGAAGGTCTGAACAACGAGACCTGACAGGGCGGAAGGTGGCGTCGTTCCGAAGAGTGGCTTTTGGAACTTCGGAATTTCGCCATTTCTGGCGCTTTCCGCGGGAATTTCCCGGTTCACAGACGCACGCTCCCCATCGCCGGCAGT